>JBJOIB010000024.1:0-7032 GCA_046047375.1 Bacteroidota bacterium | reverse complement strand
AGTGTGCCACTCGCACTGTACATGTCGAACGGCGTCTCAAAGGTGATGGTCGTGTTGTCTTCTGTTGCCATCACTGAAATGAAATGGTACTCATTCGGTGAATAGTTCGCATTCATATTTCGCACTTGCGAACCGGCATAAAACTCAGTTCCCAAACCGTTTCGCCCTTTCAAGGTTACAAGGGTCTGGTTGAACTCAGCTGATATTTTATGAATACACTGTATGGCTGACTCTGAGGTTACTATGATGCCACTCGAAGTGTGCACCGTATTCGGAACGGTGGTTTGTCCTATGCCCGGCGTTAGCGGAATCCGCAGCGGATTGCCCGATGATACCACCGTGTCAATTACCAAAGTGGTGTTGTCGGCAGTGCGAATGCTCACGGGTACATCGAACGGAATAGGAGTGGTAATGAACAACTCCGAAGGTTGGTTATGACCTGATTGCCCAGAATCCCAGATGGGTGGAAACCAGAATTTTGTGTCGAATTGTGCACTCGCTTGAAACGAAAACACAAGTAAAATAAGCCCCAGGAAGAGGAGGCGTTGTAGGTGATGGGTGGACATCATAGGTATAAATTGATCCAAAAACGGACGTATTACGCTTCAGTTATACGGATTTACCAACAAAGGTTTCGTTTTATAGGCGATTTAGAAGTAGTCATCCATCCTACTTTCCATTTCGGATTCTTCTGACATATTCAGGGAAGCGGAACACATGCAACGAAATCTATACTTTCATACCTTTGAAGCATGATGCCAATTCGCGTTTTGATCGTGGAAGATGAACCCCTCATCGCAGAAGACATAGCCGACTGTCTTATAGAGGCCGGATTTGCCGTTAGCCACATCGTGCACGACGCCGTTGATGCGCGGCGACGCATTGAAGAAGGTAATTTCGACATTGCATTGCTCGATATTACGCTAGGAAAAGAACAGTCAGGACTTGCACTAGGTGAATTCATTCATCAGCAAGGCATCAAACCTTTTTGTTTTCTCACCTCCCATACAGATCGCCTTACGCTTGAAAAAGCCAAACTCTCCATGCCAGCTAGTTATTTGGTAAAGCCCTTTCGCGAAGATGATCTTATCATTGCCCTGGAATTGGCTACGGCCTCTTTCTTTCAGCGCAATAGTCGGGTGCTTACCATCGAAACCATCAACCATAAGTTGCCAGCGCCACTTTCTGAACGTGAGTTTGATGTGCTCATCGCCCTCCGCGACGGCAGCACCAACAAAGACATTTCAGAGCGACTGTTTATCTCGGTGAATACCGTCAAAACGCATTTGCTCAACATCTTCGTTAAGTTCGATGTCAAAAACCGAACGGAGCTGATGTTCAAACTCGATAAATTCTAATCTTTTTTGAAACCTTTCATCGAAACCTCACGTAAACAAGTTCAGGCACTGCAAAAATAACATTGAGGTTTTGGTTGACTACATAAATTTCGCAGCTGCTTACAAGCAAGCAAGGGTCGTCGGTTTCGATGACCCTTTTTGTTTACTCACACCGCAATTTGTTCTATTTTCAGCCGTTTTCTCTCGTATCTTCGCAACAGCGGCATGAACCTTTATTCCAACAAACAACGCTGGAAGGTTGTCCTTCTAATTCTGGCTCTGGTCATTGCCGGAATTACTTTGTGGTATACCAATAAAATCGCAGATAAGATTCGCTCCGAAGAGCAAACCAAGGTACAGCTGTGGTCGCAGGCTATTCAGCAAAGAGCCGAGTTGGTAAACTATACGCAGGCATTGTTTGAAGACCTTCGCAGGGAAGAGCGCGAGAAGGCCGATCGTTTGGCAAGCGCCTATCGCATCATCAACGACCCACCTGATGGCATGGACCTTACCTTTATTACGGAGTACTTGTGGTCCAATAAAACCATTCCGGTTTTGATTTTTGATCAAAACGATCATTTGCTTTATCAAATCAACATCCCCCCGGCACCAAAACACATGACGTCGGAAGCATACATAGACTCCTTGCGCGGAGTAATGTCTTCTACAGGTGCACCTATCTTGCTCGAAGAAGTTGGCCACACTATTTATTACAACGAAAGCTCGCGTTTTACTGAGCTGAGATCGGTCATGGAAGACTTGATTAATTCATTTATTTCTGAAACAGTCATCAACTCGGCCAGTGTGCCTGTTCTCATGACCGACAGCACCAATACGCATGTCGTTAGGGCTGAGCGCATCGATGAGCAACTGCTCAACACCCCTGAAGCTCTGGCTGCCACGTTGAATCGCTTGTCTGAGGCTAACGATCCCATCACCATCGACCTGCCAGGGTCAGGAAAGAACCATATTTACTTCGAAGACTCAATCGTGCTCAAACAATTGCAGTATTTCCCGGTGGTGCAGCTTATCCTGATCGGCGTTTTTCTCATCACCGCCTACCTTATCTTTTCAACCTTCCGCAAAGCGGAGCAAAATCAGGTTTGGGTGGGAATGGCGAAAGAAACCGCGCATCAACTGGGTACACCACTTTCTTCTTTGATGGCGTGGGTAACCCTCCTCGAATCCCAAGGCATCGATCCTCTAACTATTGCAGAACTGAACAAAGATCTCGATCGCCTAAATACTGTAACCGATCGTTTCTCGAAAATAGGCTCTAAGCCCGAATTGGTGGGCGTTGATGTGGCTGAAGAAGTGCAACAGGTGCTGAATTACCTCCAATCACGCGTTTCGTCAAAAGTGGAGTTCATCTACTCTAATGAAGCTGCCAATACCCTTTGTGACATCAATAAACCACTGTTTTCTTGGGTCATCGAAAACCTGGTGAAAAACGCAGTCGATGCTATGGAAGGACAAGGTATGCTAAGTACGCATATTTCGAACGAACAACTGCATTTGGTTATCGATATCACCGACACCGGCAAAGGCATTGCGAAAGGAAGGCATAAAACAGTTTTCGAGCCTGGATATACCACAAAAAAGCGCGGCTGGGGACTTGGTCTTTCACTCACCAAACGCATTGTTGAAGATTACCACGGTGGAAAAATTTTCGTTAAGAGGTCGGAACCCGGAAAAGGCACCACCTTTCGCATCATGCTCAAAACCATAGCTTAACGGTCTTTGAACTTCTAGGTGCATTTTGTTGTCTATATTTAAGTCGTTATTCCAAATAGACCTCATTTACACCCGTAATTATGAAAAAAATTTTATCGCTTTGCGCTCTTTTTATCGCCTTTCAAGGCGCTGCTCAATTGCCATACAACCCCGATGTGGATGGTGATCAGTTCATTGGATCTCCGGATTTTCTTCAGATTTTAGGCCTGTTCAACCAACCCATTGATGTAGAAGGTGTCGTGCCGGTTTTGTATGGTGGAACAGGAAGCTCTACCCTCTGGGGCGCGCGTGATTCACTCCAATTGTCGTTCTTCGGCGACAGTGTTTTAACCATTTCAGGCCAAGAAGTAGGTCTTGGTTGGGTAAATGGCCGCCTCCGTGTAACCAATTCCATCATTGAAGGTTTTGGAACAACAGTATCCGGACAGTACGCACATGGTGAAGGATACGGTACCACAGCAACAGGTAACTTCAGTCATTCCCAAAACAGGTTTACCGTAGCCTCGGGTATTTGCTCCCATGCCGAAGGTGAGGGGAGCGCCGCAACGGCAACCGCAGCGCACGCAGAAGGATTTCAAACCGATGCCACCGCCACAGCAGCCCATGCTGAAGGCTACCAAACTCAGGCCATCGGGTTCTATTCCCACGCACAAAACAGAAACACCATTGCCGATGGAATCTGCGCCCATGCTGAAGGAGAGTCTACAGCCGCGCTGGCTGATGCCGCTCATAGCGAGGGTTATTTCACCCAGGCAACCGGGTTTGCCTCGCACGCCGAAGGAAACAACACCACGGCAGCAGGAACAGCTTCCTCAGCTACAGGTACAGAAACCATTGCTGATCAACCGAATCAGCTTGCGGCCGGAACCTACAACTTGCCAGGCCAGACAGGAGCGCTGTTCTCGGTTGGAAACGGCACCAATGAGGGCAATAGAAGCGATGCCTTTCAAGTGTTTTCGTCTGGACTGGTTGTGGTGCCTGACACGCTGCAGGTAGACACACAATTGTTGATTCAAGGTGAAGACCTGTTGCTTCTGGTTCAACAACTGCAGCAGGCAAATCAGGCCATGGCTGAACAAATTGCCATCATGCAGGCGCAAATCGAACAACTTTTGAATCCGTAGAAGTGAGATTTTTCGGCCTCCTCTTTTTCCTTTTTTTCTTATCAGGGATACCTGATGGACATGCCCAATCCTCTTCGGCATGGTCTCAACCATTCGAGATCTCACGCAAAGGAAAACTGATGGCCTTGGTGCCAGACGGAAAGGAGCGGGCGGCGGTGATTACAGAAAATCGCGACAAAAAACGAACACTCCAGGTTCGTTTTCTCGATGTGCAAAGCATGTCGCTCAAAGAGCCCATCACTGTTGTCTTACCGAAAGTAGGAGGTGAGCAGCTCATGTTCGATGATGCCTTTTTCGTCGATCATCGATTGCTCATCTGCGCCACAAGCACCCAAAAATCAACAAAAAGCATTCAATCTTGGGGCTTATTCGTTGATTCTCAAACAGGAGATCTTTCTGAACCTGCGCTATTGCTGGACCAAGCTGATAACCGACAGCAAGTCGGATATGCGCTTGCGCCCAATGGAAAAATGATTCTGGTGTACCCGAAGATTGTCCTGCCAACGGCAGGGATGACTAAAAGTTTTATCCGAGTGCTCGACGAGAATCTGCAGGCGGTATGGGAGAGAAAGCTGGATTTACCTATAACGCCTGACCTCAGCTCAAAGAACACATTTCGCATCGATGACCGGGGTTTCCTGTACATTCTGCTTGGAAGCACCCATGTTCTAAAAGATCGATCAGATGCGGCCCCCTTGCGTTCCGATGGGCTCTCGTTGATTCTTTATGATCCGGATCAAAACAGTGTGAAGGAGTTCAGCATCGACCCTGGGGAGAATCACATCACAGGGGGCGAATTGGTTCTTTTACCGAATGGAGATGTGGCTGTGGCTGGTTTTTACACCACTCAGCGCTACCTCTCTGTGGCGGGATCGTTTTATTTTCGAGTCAACACAGAATCAAAGACAGCTTCTGTGAACAATATCGCTCCCTTTCCCACAGACCTGCTTGCTCAGTTTAAACGGAGCAACCAAGAGGAAAAAAACGCATGGTTGGATCAGTTTTACTTCGATTACTTGCTCGCAGATGACGCGGGTAACGTGGTTTTGAGCGCGGAGAATTACGAATTTGAGACTCGTTTTCAAACCGACATCACCACAGGCAGACAACGCATTACCAATCATTATTATTTCAATGATGTGCTGGTATTGAAGCTTGATACAGTAGGTAATTTACTTTTTGGATCACGTATTCCGAAGTTTCAATCTACCATAGATGACTCAGGGGTGAACTCTTCGTACACCCTGGCAGCATCTTCAGACTCCATTGCTGTGATCTTTATGGACTCCCCCGAAAACGCCTCCCGTTTATCCAAAGATCCTTCGGCAAGTTTGAAAGCATTCAGCGGGGCGAGAAACAGTGTAATCACCCTTTGTTCCCTATCTTCATCGGGTGACCAGTCTAGGCGAAATCCTGCACAGCTAAACGTTGAAACCCGACCAATCATCCCGTCTCAATCCGTTTATGCAGGAGATGTTGTTCTCTTACTTTCCAAATCCCGACGCAACTTCCGACTAGCGAAGGTAGAATGGTAGAGAGACAAATAAAACTACGAACTAGAAAATGAATTAGTTTGGCAGTTACACAGAATTGTGTATTTTTGCCGTCCGTTATTGCAAAATAACACTCCAGGCCCGGATGGCGGAACTGGTAGACGCGCACGACTCAAACTCGTGTTCCTTCGGAGTGTCGGTTCGATTCCGACTCCGGGTACAAAACAGAATGAGAAGCAGAATGAGAATGATGCTTTTCGTTCTGTTTTTTTTCATTCTCATTTTCATTCTGATTCTTCTAAAACAGCTAGATGAGATTTGAATTTCAGAATCTAGCGGTCAATAAAAAGGCGAGAGAATTTTAGCAGGCCGCATAGCTAGATTATGATGAAAAGTGGGGGGGAATGAGAAGCAGAATGAGAATATTGTAGCAGTGATGAATGAAAATCCAACGATGGTGATAGAACTAGGCTCACACACGGATTGCCGCAGCAGCTATGCATTCAACGAAAAACCATCAGATAGAAGAGCAAAAGCATCCGCTGAATACATCAAAAAACGTATATCCAATCCTGAGAGAATCTATGGAAAAGGATACGGTGAAAGCCAGCTAAAAGTAGATTGTCCTTGCGAAGGTGCTGTGAAATCTGACTGCTCCGAGGAAGAGCATCAACGCAACCGCCGAACAGAATTTAAGATCATTAAGATGTAACAAGTCTTTGGCTTGTTTTGGTTAAACACACAGCGCAGAACCCGAAGTTTTCTTCGGGTTTTGTGTTTAGATACGATACATCAACATGCAAATGTCATCGGTCTGTTCTTGCTGTCCTTGCCAAGCAGAAAGCACGTATCCCAAGCGTGCTGGGAGTATGTCATTTGGATAGGCAGAAAGTTCTGTGATCAGCTTTCTAAGCCGCGGTTTACCAAACTTTTTATTCTCCTCGCCCCCAAATTGATCGGCAAACCCATCTGAAGTTAACACCAACAGGTCTCCGGGTTGCACAGCACAGGTGCGCGTCACGAAGGAACGTATGCCTGTCTCTCCAATCGATCTTCTGTCGGTTTCCAAGGTGTGGAGCTGGTTTGCCTGATGCAGAAACATTAATCCTTTTGCTCCGGCATACCGCATGGTGCCTTGTTTTTTGTCAATTACGCACAACGACACATCCGCTCCATCGAGCATGTCTGTTTGTCCACGCCCGAACTCGCTTCTAAATCGATGGTCCATCAGGTCGAGGAGGGTTCCCGGATTGAGATCCTTCCTTGATGCTACAGCTTCCGCCAATGCTCGATAGGCCATAATACTGACAAAGGCCCCTGGAACCCCATGACCGGTGCAGTCTA
>JBJOIB010000023.1:0-7484 GCA_046047375.1 Bacteroidota bacterium | reverse complement strand
ATCATGTACTTTCTTTTAATCGACCGATTCGCTGATGGAGATCTCGCAAACAACAAACCCGTCATAGATCCCGCAATCCATCCGAAAGCCAATCACTTGGGAGGTGACTTTTCTGGAATAATTCAGCAACTTTCAGCTGGTTACTTCGATTCTCTAGGTGTGAATACTATTTGGGTGTCTCCTATCACTCTAAATGCAGACGGGGCCTGGGGCTTATGGACCAAAGGTATAACAAGTAAATTCTCTGGTTATCATGGATACTGGCCAATTTCCAACACGACGATTGATCCCCATTTCGGAAATGATTCCACATTTAAATTACTTATCGACGAAGTTCATAGGAAAAACAAGAATATAATTGTCGACTATGTAGCTAACCATGTACATCAGAATCACCCTTTATATCAGCAACACCCTGACTGGGCCACCGATTTATATCTGCCTGATGGCACGATGAATACAGAGAAGTGGGACGAACACAGACTGACAACGTGGTTCGACACTTTCTTACCTACTTTGAATTTGGAAAAAGTGGAGGTAACCGATGCCATGACTGACAGTGCTATGTTTTGGCTTGATAACTACGATATAGACGGGTTCCGTCATGATGCCACCAAACATATTCCTGAGATCTTCTGGAGAACGTTGACGAAAAAAATAAAAGCCCATCAAAAACAGTTGAATGCAGAAAAATCTGTCTTTCAAATCGGTGAAACTTATGGGAGTCCTGAGTTGATACGCTCCTATATTTCTTCTGGAATGCTGGATGCACAATTCGATTTCAACTTATACGACGCGGCTATTGATGCTTTCGCAAATCCAAGCAAAGATTTTGGAAATCTGGCTCGCGTTCTGGATGAGGGGATTCGCAACTATGGCGCGCACCACTTGATGGGTAATATAACCGGAAATCAAGATCGCGCCCGCTTCATTTCATATGCTGATGGAAGTATACAATTCAGTGAAGACGCGAAATTGGCAGGCTGGACGCGCGATATTCAGAACCATGAAGGCAAAGGATTCTCTGAACTTGAATCATTGTTCGCACTTATTATGACAATCCCTGGAATTCCCTGCATTTATTATGGGGACGAAATCGGCTTACCTGGAGGTAATGATCCTGACAACCGAAGAATGATGCAGTTTGACAGTTTGAATAAAGAGCAGTTACTGCTTAGAAATGCGGTTGCTGAGTTAACCAAAATCAGGTCGTCGCGAATGAGCTTGGTTTATGGTGGAACCCGAATCGTGCGTAAAGATCAGCTGTTGGTAATTGAAAGATCCTACGGAGCTGAAAAAACTTTGATGGTATTTAGCAACGCTAATGGCGGAGAAATTCAGCTCAATGGAGTTCCTGTCATTTTGCGTACAAATGGTTGTGAAATCCAACAAAACACATTGATTTTTCGAGGAAATGGATATGCCATTCTAGCGATTCAAAACTCTTAGAAAACAATACCAGCAAATTTCCGTTACTACTGAGTTGCCAAAAATTGGTAGCTTCGCCGACCATGCAAAGACTACTCTTTCTTTTTCTGATTTTCTTTTCGATACAATCTTTTGCCCAATTGGCAATTGTTGAAGGAACTGTATCTGATAATGAAGGGAAAACGATTCCTGGTGTAAACGTATCTGTCAAAGGCAATATCTCTTTTGGAACATCAACAGATATTTATGGCAAATATCGCTTAGAGCTTCGACCAGGCACCTATACTTTGGTTTTTTCTTTTGTGGGTTATGATAAAGCCGAAATGGAAGTTACACTCCAACCATCTCAACGAATTACAAAAAATATTAGTTTAAAACCTGGCATCGCTATTGGTCAAGTTGTGATAGAAACCCAAGGAGACCGCTCAGCACCCATTCAGCGAATTGATCCCAAAGTAGCTTCACGCATACCTTCTCCTCGAAACACCATTGAAGATCTTTTGATGCAGGCTCCCGTCAGTTTTACCAGTGAACTGAGCTCCTCCTATAGCGTCCGTGGTGGAAGTTTTGATGAGAACCTCGTATATGTAAACGACATACAGTTTATCGACCTTTTTTGGTGCGTGCCGGTCAACAAGAAGGACTTTCATTCCCCAATACCGATATGGTAGATAACATTGTCTTCTCTGCTGGTGGATTCGAAGCAAAATATGGGGATCGAATGAGCTCGGTTCTTGATATCAAGTATCGAAAACCTACTCAATTCGCTGGCAGTGTGACGATGGGACTGATGGGACTTTCTCTGCAAATAGAGGATGTTAACAAGGAAAAAACCTTCAGTCACAATTCGGGTATTAGGTATAGAAACAACTCCTACATCCTTGGCTCATTGGACGAACGAGGAGATTACAATCCTACATATTTTGATTTTCAAACATATCTGACCTTCAATCCAGATAAACATGGACCTTGGGAATACCATTTTCTAGGGAACGTAAGCAGAAACCGGTACAACTTCATTCCTCAAACCAGGGAAACCGATGTAGGTACCATAAATGAAGCTTTGCGCCTAACTGTTTTCTTTGATGGTCAAGAGGATACAGGTTTTGATACCTATTTTGGTGCGCTAAGTGCTGACTACGTTAGTGATGTATCCAAGCTAAGCTTTATCGCTTCAGCATTTCAAACGTATGAATTTGAAACATTTGACATCTTAGGTCAATATTCTCTCGACGAGCTGGAAAGAGATCTAGGCTCTGATGAATTTGGTGAGGTTCTGCAAAATCGCGGCGTAGGTGGATTTTTAAATCACGCTCGGAATGATCTCGAGGCCACAGTTCTGAACTTTACGCACAAAGGGTCAATGATTATCGGAAATGAAAAGTACTTTCTCGATTGGGGAGTCACTGGTCAATACGAATACATCTTCGACCGATTATCTGAGTGGTCTTTACTTGACAGTGCCGGGTACAATCAACCCTATCCGAACGATTTAATAGGGTACACCACGCCAGGTTCAGTGAATGATCAAGAAATTCAACTATCAAATGTAGTGCGTGCTCAAAATGAGGTTGGCTCGGTTAGAGGAATGGGATACGTGCAAAACACATGGACACAAGAAAGTGAGAATGGACATGAATGGAACTTCAATCTTGGAGTTCGGGGTAATTTTTGGTCGTTCAATAATCAATTAGTCGGTGGCCCTCGTGCTCATCTCTCATTCAAACCACAGTGGTATAAAGATGGAATTGACACTCTTCAACGGAGAGATGTAGTTTTCAACCTTGCTGGTGGATGGTACTGGCAGCCTGCGTTTTACCGTGAAATGAGGGGGTATGATGGAACTGTAAATCCTGATATCAGGGCACAGCGTGCGATTCACATTGTTGCCGGTGTTGATTATCTTTTCAGTGCCTTCGGTCGCCCATTTAAGCTTGTTGGTGAAATCTACTACAAAGATCTGGCTTCTTTGATTCCGTATGAAGTAGACAATGTTAGACTGAGGTACACCGCTCGAAATGAGGCTGTTGGATTTGCTACCGGAGCCGATGTAATGTTGAACGGCGAGTTTATCCCAGGGATCCAAAGTTGGATGCGTATGTCGGTACTTCGAACTGCGGAGAACATCGACAACGACAACTATTACGCGTATATCAATTCTGAAGGAAAGACTATTGTTCCGGGATTCACATTGAACGATGTAGCGGTTGACTCCATGTTAGTTGATCCCGGATTTATTCCTCGACCTACTGATCAGCGTGTAAGCATAAGCATGTTGTTTCAGGATGAAATGCCAAAATGGCCTGAATACAAGGTTTTCGTGAGTATTTTCTTTGGAACTGGACTTCCTTTTGGACCGCCGAACTCACCCCGATATCTCGATGTTTTGCGAACAAGTTCGTACAGGAGAGTTGACATTGGATTTTCACGCGATCTTTTCTTAAAAAACAAAGACGAACGTCGTTTGAAATGGATCAATGAAGGATTCGTAGCCCTCGAAGTATTCAACATTTTAGGCATAAACAACACCATTAACTATACGTGGATTGAAGACGTAAATGGAAGGCAGTATGGAATTCCAAACTTCCTGACTGGTCGTCGAATAAACTTAAAGTTGGCCTTCAAGTTTTAATCACGTCGCTGAGAAAGCAGCTGCATGCGTGATATCCTTCTTGGATTAATTTAACCCTATCTTCAGACTTTAGATTCCTCACCTTTGGCCCCACTCCACAAGAAGAAACAATAATGGTTCTATTCCGATCTGCTTCGGACAGGTAGGCTGAATTAGCAGTTTCAATCATTACGGTATACACTGCACCGCTGAAATCCTGAACGTTTTCGATTGTTTTCTGAGATTGCAATGGAACTTCTATTCCCCACAAGCCATCATCAATACGAACACCTAGTACTGCATTGTTTCTAATTCGATTACCTTCTTCATCAAATTCATCAAAGATGAAGATTGGATAATTGGCAATAATTCCACCATCTACCAGAACATCTCTATTTGGAGCGGGCGTATCATAAACTTGTCCAAGTTCGTCTACAAAAGCAGCTTCGAAATACCAAGGTATCGAGCAGGAAATGGCGACAGCATCGTATACTTTCATTTCGGGGTACGTATCCTTGGATAAGATTCGAACAGACTGCTTATTGAGGCATGTGGCCACGCAATATAAATCTCCATACCCTAAAATCGGAAGATCTTTTAAGCGAATTTCCGCATTCCCTGTTTTGCGGAGAATAAGGTTTTTAAGCCATTTCTTCAGTTCATCAGTTTTATACCAACCATATTGCTTGTTCATTCTGGCAAGAGCACCAAACACAAACCCTTTCTTTGAATTGAACTTATCAAGTTTCAATACTGCGAGTTCGCTTTCAATTTCCGAGGAGGTATATCCGATCGATAGCAGCATTGCGGTAATTGCACCCGCAGAGGTTCCTCCAAATTTTCGGATTTCATCCATCTTGTTATCCTTTTCAAGTGCTCGAATAACTCCGCAGTATGCAATTCCTCGGATTCCTGCACCTTCAAAAACAATTGCATCATATTGAGAGAATGCAAAACAAGGGATGAGCAGAGAGATGATAAAAAGGTGTTTGGTCATTGTTTTATTTACAATGACTACAAAGCATACTAAAGTTGCATGGATTAGTCGATGATAATCATCTTATCCGCCTTTTTATCCACGACCAAAAAATAAACTCCGGACTTCAAATCAATCAAAGCACTATTGCCTGCACCAGCATAAACAAGGCGTCCTGAAGCATCCATCACTTGGAAGGTCGAAAAATGAGGAAAGTATATTCTATTTTGAGTTCGAATTGGGTTTGGATAAAAAAGCGGATAATCATCTAGCTCCTCAACCCAAGTTGTGCAGCCATCCCATATCGAAAAAGTCCCACTTAACATATTCCCTCCAGCTTGACCAATCGAATTGAGATATCCGAATCCTCCGATCCCATTGAATTCAAGAAAAACATTGCTACTAAAAACTCCTGACGTTGTCGAAAGATCATATGCATAACATCCCTTCTCGAGACAAACGTTTTCGGTGTAGACAGGATTTGTGCTATTCAGAATTACATCCTCCTCTATGATTAGGGTGTTCGAAAAAGTCTCCTCAAGGCTTAGCTGCATATTACTCCCTGCACCAGAAGCGAATATCTGTAATGTAACATCGACACACGATTCAGAATCAAAGGGGATTCCAGAAATGTCATATGTACAAACCAATTCACCATAAAAGCCTGACCATAGTTCTAGCTGATATGAGACTACTTCTCCATCCTCGGGTAAATTCGTTAACTGAACTCTATGCGTGCTGCTAGATGCAATTCCGAAGAAAAGCACTTCTTCGGTTCCAATCAGCTCACCATTTTCATAGACTTTAAACCCAGGGTAATTAACAACCTCACCTTGAGGATTGCTAACGAAAATCAAAAGTTCTTCTGTATTGAAAGGATTTAATTGAACATTCATTGTGATTGAGTTGCAATCAGTCTGCGACACAACGAACAATGGGCTGAGCAAAAGGAATGCTAAAAAAGCGGATATTTTCATAAGGATAACATTGGTTAGCTTTACGAAAGTAAACATGAAAAGTTCGATACTTCGCATGACATGATATTATTCTCTTCTCATCAACTATTTTTGTGAGGTGAAAACGAAACTATATGTTATCTCCAGAAATTTTGCGGGTTTAATTGCTGGCGTACTCGCTTTTTTGTTAGCATTGGCACTGCGAGCACAACCCGACTTTACAGACAGCATTTTTCGTGAAAAACTTTTTACCCTGTATCGAGAGGTGAACGATTCAGTTCTAAGTTTTTGTCCAATTCCATTAGTATATCTCCAACTGCTATTTCTGATACCGATATGGGGTATTTCTTTTTACAGGAGCAAAGCCGCAGGACGCACTCGTCTTTCCTTTTTCTTGAATTCCATAGGACTGATGATTTTATGGTTCTATATTTCATGGGGATATAATTACAGTGCAACAAACTTTACGACCAAACAGAAAGTGGAGCTTGAGCATGTACACTTGGATGAAGAATATGTACTATCTGAAGCACTTTCGAGGGCTGCTTCGCTGCGTGCTCTTTGTGATACGGCAAGTTTTTTAGCCGAAACAAAGTCATTTGAAAGTGCCATTCACAGCTCTGTTCGCGAACAACTTCGTGTTCATGGATTTAAAACCCCAGGAAATGTGCGAATGCGTGAAATACCTTTGAATGGTTTGATGAGGAGGATAGGAATTTCAGGCATATACTTGCCCTTTTCTGGCGAAGCCCATGTAGACAAATCCTACCTACCCCTTCGGAAATGGTTTATTATGGCTCATGAATACGCGCACGGTTACGGTATAAGTTCAGAAGCAGAATGCGATTTTATCGCCTTTCTGGCGCTTCGTCACAGTCATATTCCAGAACTCGAATATGCCGCTTGGTTTGAACTTGCCGATTGTGTTCGACCCTCGAGAGGTGACTCAATAAAATTCAATTCGCTTCCCAAGTTTTTCACTTCCGAATTAGCTGCTCTTTTCGCCGATGCACAACGTTTCACTCCTTTCCTTGGAGAAACCTCGAACATAAGCAACGATTTATACCTGAGAATAAATGGTATTCAAGATGGGGTTTCATCATACAACCAACTTCCACTGTACTATGTTGCCTTTCAAAAGGCAACAAAATAGCCCTCTAGCGCGAATTCAATGTGGATTTGTTTGACTATCTTCGGGCAAACTTCAGCCGAACTATGCGAATATTAATATTCCTGCTATTCATTGTCAGCTCCCTTGTAGGAAATTCACAGACGTATTTTTTGAATGGAACAGCTTTCGCTTTGGGTGGTGATTGCTACTTATTGACTCCGGCCATCGGCAATCAGAATGGAGCTGTTTGGTATGCGAATCAGATCGATCTAACTGAACCTTTCGATTTAAAATTTGAGATGAACTTTGGTATTGTGGATGCGAATGGTGCAGATGGAATAATGTTCGTACTTCAAACAGTAGGTACCAATGCGTTAGGTCAATCAGGAGGAGGATTAGGTT
>JBJOIB010000022.1:0-9050 GCA_046047375.1 Bacteroidota bacterium | reverse complement strand
TGGGACGTTTTTCCCGATCGCGATCCCCGCCGCAACCAACCACTGTGATGACCTGCTCGTTTCCGGTGCGCACATCTTTAATGGTTGAAAGCACATTTTTGAGAGCATCCGGGGTATGTGCATAGTCAACAACCGCTGAGATTCCTTGCGAGGAGCGCACGTGCTCAAACCTTCCATCCACACTGCTTAGCAAGCTCATGGTCGTCAGAACGTCCATCTGATCCATGCCGAGTTCGAGTGCAACAGCGTATACAGCCAACAGGTTGTACGCATTGAAGGCACCGATGATTTTGGTGTACAAGTCTTTACCTCCCAGCAACAGATGCATACCGGTAAACTGGTTTTCCAGGATTTTCACGCGGTAATCGGCCATGGTTTTCATGCCATAGGTGCGCTGGCGGGCTTTGCAGTTTTGCACCATTACCTCCGAGTGATTGTCGTCATTGTTGACCAAGGCAAAGGCACTGCCCGGCAGCATGTCGAACAGCATCTTTTTGGCCTTGATGTAATCATTGAAGGTTTTGTGGTAATCGAGGTGATCGTGCGTAATGTTGGTAAACACAGCGCCCGTGAATCTCACTCCGGCCACACGATATTGGTGCAGTGCATGTGAACTTACTTCCATGAAGCAGTATTCGCAACCGCTATCAACCATTTCACGAAGCAGGCGGTTCAGTGTAATAGCATCCGGCGTGGTATGCGTGGCAGCAATGGTTTTGTCGTTGATGCGATTTACAACAGTGCTCAGCAATCCACATGGGTTGTTGAGCAATCGGAACAGTTTGAAAAGGAGAGTGGTGGTTGTAGTTTTACCGTTGGTTCCGGTAATGCCGATGAGTTTAATCTCTTCTGACGGATTATCGTAGAAGTTTCCAGCCACTATTCCGAGTGATTCTGCAACCGAAGAAACCTGAACGTAGGTAATGCCATCGACCTTTTTTTCGGGCATTCGTTCCAGAACAATGGCTACGGCTCCTTTGCTGATGGCGGTTTCAATGAAATCGTGCCCATCCCTGGTGGTGCCAGGTACAGCAAAAAATACCGAGAACGAACGTACATCCCGCGAGTCAGCGGTGATATGCTCTACCGCGATGTTGGTATTTCCTACCACTTCGGTGAGCCTGCATTTGTACAATATGTCTTTGAGCAGTTTAATCACGACAGTTCAATGCGTATGGTTGAGTATTTCTTGGTTCGGGTGCCTGGAGGGATGGATTGATTGCGCACAGTTCCATAGCCTGAAATGGTGACTTTCAATCCACTGTTTTCAAGCAGATACAGTGCGTCTTGTAGCCCCATGCCACGTACGTCAGGAACAAGTCCACCAATGAACTCTTTCGCTTTAAGTTGCACCGTGTCAGCTCCGGTGGAAACGGCTACGTATTCTTCTTGGCGATCGAGGACGTACGGTATCTTTAAAGCTTGGTAAACTTTTTCGAGGTCTTCTCTGTTGCCGTTGTGGCCGCCGGGTAGTTTCTTTTTATCGCTGAACGTAAGGATGGAGTTCGGATCATGCAGATCGAATTCAGTGGCGTAGATTTTGTCAGCTAGTTCGCGGAAAACCGGTCCGGCGATAGAGCTTCCATAGTAGACACCGCTTTTGGTATCGTTCACAAGAACGAGAATAGAGTATTTGGGATTCTCAGCAGGGAAATAGCCAACGAAGGATGCGCGATAGCGATGGTTGTAATAACCTCCAGGATAGGCGATGCGAGCGGTTCCTGTTTTTCCTGCTACTTTGTAAGACCTATCTGCGAAAATGAAATCAGCGGTACCTTTTTCCTCACAAACTCCTTCCATCATTTTGCGGCATTTGTTCAGCGTGGCGCGTGAGCAGATGCTTTTATTGAGGATTTCAGGTTCAAAGGTTTGAACCACCTCTCCATTTTTTCTGAGTGATTCTACGAACTGAGGTTTCACCAGCACACCGTTGTTCGCTACGGCGTTGTAGAAGGCAAGCGTTTGCAAAGGTGTTTGGAGTACTTCGTAGCCAATAGACATCTGAGTAAGCGACAATCCAGACCAGTTACCTTCCTTCACTTTGGTGTATATCTGCGGATTTTTTTCTCCTTTCAGTCGGATGTTGAGAGGCTTGCCAATGCCAAAGGAGTGCAACCGATCGAGGAAGCTCTGTGGATTGTTCTTATAGTACTTTTGGATGAGCATGGCAGTACCGATATTCGAGGAAAGCTCAAACACCTGCTCCGCTGTAATGAGTCCGTTACCACCATCTTTTTCATTGGAGTCATGCATGTCTTCCCCACCGAAGTAGGCTACCCCATTTCCGGTGTCGACCATTTCGGTAAGTTCGAGGTAACCATCTTCCATTGCGGCCATGAGGCTGGCTAGCTTGAAAGTTGAGCCTGGCTCTACGGCTTCAGCAATGGCGTAGTTGAAGCTTTCGTGGTATTCACCCGTTTCTTCATCGCGCGAGAGGTTGCTGATAGCCCGAACGAAACCGGTTTCAACTTCCATGAGAATAACTGTTCCCCAGTGAGCGTCGTGTTTAATCAACTGCTTTTCGAGGGCATTGGCGGCAACATCTTGCAAATGCACATCGATGGTCGATACAATGTCTAGCCCTTGTTGAGGTTCTGCGATGAAATCATCTGTAACAGGTTTCCAAACATCGCCGGCGATGCGTTCCATCAATTGCTGACCGCTTTTTCCGGCCAGTTCTTCATTGTATGCTTGTTCCAGTCCAACGCGGTTTCCGGCACGATCAATTCCAATGGTTCTCGCGGCCAGTTTACCGAAAGGTTTTTTGCGGATGTCTTTTCTGCTGAATATGAATCCGCTTTTGAATTGCCCTTTTCGAATAAAGTGAAATTCGCGCACAGCCTTCATTTGGGTGTACGAGAGGTTTTTGCGCAATCTGTAGTACCTGTCGCCGCGGCGGTGAGCTTCTTTCAAATCGCGCAAAAACTCGCCTTTCGTTTTATCGTCGAAGAATTGCGCCATATCGGTACAAAGCGAGTCGAGATTGGCGTCCAACGATGATTCGTCTATTGCACTCGATTTTGAATCCCAATACATGTCGTACACGGGCACTGATGTGGCGAGTAGGCTACCATCGGTAGAGTAGATTTGTCCGCGGGTAGGTTCAATGTCGCGCACTTGCTGTTGATAGCGCTGGGCGCGTTCTTCCCATTTCGAAGCTTCAGCCAGCTGGATATAGAGGATCTTCCCGAAAATGGAAATTCCCACCAGGCAGATGATTGCGAAAACAATCCAGGTACGGTTTGCTATTTCGTTTTTATTCTTCAAAGTTCTTAGGGTCTACTTCGATGACCGGTGGGGGTGAAAGGGGTTCTATCAATCCGAGTGAGGCGATGTCTCGCGCTACATTGCTTTGTTGTTTCCGTGATTCCAGTTCGCTTTTCAAGGTTTTGTACTCGGCACTCAGCTCTTCCAGGTGCCTTTTTGTTTGCACCTTGCGTCGTTCGATGAGTTCGAACTGGTACCCCATGAAAATGTAGAGGAGGAAGAGAGCTACAAGAAAGAGGATGTAGGGCATGTGCTTGATCATGCCATCGCGTGTCAGGAACTCACCATTGAGCAGTGCTGTAACCAGGTGGGAGAACTTTCTTTTACGAGGTTCTTTCCCGGCTTCCTGCTCACTGTTGTTCAGCGCGTCATCCGATGTGTTGTAAGTCTCACTCATAGTTTCTCAGCGATTCGCAAGCGTGCGCTGCGAGCGCGATTGTTGTTTTCATTTTCTTCATCCGAAGGGGCAATGGCGCTTCGGGTAATCAGTTTGAAAGGACAAATGGGGTTTCCGTAGAAGTCTTTTTTTAGGTCATCATCGAAGTTGCCTGAGCGCATAAAGTGTTTCACCATGCGGTCTTCAAGGCTGTGGTAGGAGATTACTACCAAGCGCCCCCCCGGTTTCAAGATGCGGGCACTTTGCTCCAATAAGGCACTTAAAGCACCGATCTCATCGTTTACAGCGATGCGAAGGGCTTGAAATACCTGTGCTTGGAACTTGTGCGCCTTGAGCGCCGGCACCATCGTTGATAGTTTTCGAGCAACTTCTCCAGTTGACAGAACATCTCCTGAGGGAATGATCTGTTTCAAGGCTTTAGCTACGCGATACGAACCTTGCACTTCACCGTAGTTTTTAAGGATACGGGCAAGTTCAGACTCATCGCTTGTTTCAATCAATTGAGCAGCTGTGATACCTGATTTCTGCGACATCCGCATATCGAGCGGCGCATCGAAGCGGAATGAGAATCCTCTCTCGGCCTCGTCGAACTGATGTGAACTGACACCTAGATCCGCAAGAATTCCACTTACTTCGCGAATTCCGTAGAAGCGCAAGTAGTTTTCAAGAAATCTGAAGTTCTGTTGAATCAGCGTGAAGCGTTCATCCTCGGGGACGTTAGCCAAGGCATCTTCATCCTGGTCAAAAGCGAACAATTTCCCTTTGTCCAATCGTTTCAATATGCTCCTTGAATGTCCTCCGCCTCCGAAGGTTACATCCACGTAGACCCCGTTCGGGTCGATGTTTAGTCCGTCAATGGATTCATGGAGGAGTACGGGAAGGTGGTATGCCGGCTTCTCCATCACATGAATCAGTTAAGAGGTGGGAATTTTGGCCCTTCGATGTCCTTGCGCACTTTGTCCGCCAAATCGCTGAAGTCATCGTCTTCACCCAACACATTTTCTTTGTAGCGGGCAGCGCTCCAGATTTCGATTTTTTCGAAGAGACCGGTAACCACCAAGTCGTTTTCACCATTGGGATCAATGCCAGCGTATTCCAGCAATGAAGCGGAGATGAGCATACGCCCATTGGCATCCAACTCCACTGGTGACGCCCCTTTCATGAATTTTCGCTGAAACACCTGATGGTCGCGGTCGTACCGGCTTAAACGAGCCATCTCTTTGTTGATGCGCTCCCACTCCGGGTACGGATAAATCACCAAGCACTTCTCGAATATATCCCGGTTCAATACAAGCCCCTGATGAATCACGGTCTCCAACTGCTTGCGCAGCTTGACCGGAAACATCATACGCCCCTTAGCGTCGACTTTGCAATTGTATTCCCCGAGGAGATTGAGCATAAAAAGGATTTTCCGAACGTAAAATTAGGAATAATTTACCACTGGTTACCACTGAGCTCCACTTTTTACCACAATGTGGAAAACTTGAAATTTTTAGTGAATCGATGGTGCACTTGTTTTAGCTGCTTAAGGGGAGTATTAAAGGCTGAAAATGAGGAATATAGTAGTCAATGTAACGTCAATAATTCGAACTTCTTAACATGTCTATGTTTGAAGTGGCTTTTCAGTTATTAACGCGTTTTGAACATTTATTTTTTTCTTCGCTTCCTAAGGGGATTGCATTACCTTGGATGATTCGAAAGCAAGACAGAGCCATGACTGAAGAACTACACGAAGAAGGTAAGTTTCGTTATATCGAGAAGGGAGAGGGACAACCATTGATTTTACTTCATGGATTGTTCGGGGCACTGAGTAACTTCAAGCACGTCGTAGATCACTTTTCTACACGCTACAAAGTGCTCATTCCAATGCTCCCGCTGTATGAACTTCCGGTGCTGGATACGAACGCAAAAAGCATTGCGAAGTTTGTTGCTAAATTCATTGAGTGGAAAGGCTATAGCAGTGTGTACCTGTTGGGGAATTCGCTGGGTGGACACGTAGCACTCATCTATACCAAGAAACATCCGGAGAAAGTAAAGGCCTTGATTCTTACCGCCAGCAGTGGCTTGTACGAGAACGCCTTTGGTTCAAGCTTCCCTCGGCGTGAAGATCGGGAGTTCATTCGCCAAAAAGTGGCGGTAACCTTTTTCGACCCGAAGCACGCAACAGATGATCTTGTTAATGAGTGTTTTGAAGTGGTAAATGACCGCAACCGTGTGATCCGCATCCTAGCCATCGCTAAATCGGCCATTCGACACAATATGGCCAAAGACCTGCCTTCCATGAAGATGCCGGCCTGCCTGATATGGGGAAAGAACGATACCATCACCCCGCCTGAAGTGGCTGAAGAATTCAAAGAAAAACTTCCAGACTCAGCCCTGTATTGGATTGACGAATGCGGCCACGCTCCTATGATGGAACATCCTGAAACGTTTAATGCCATCCTCGATGCTTGGCTAAAAGAAAGGGGACTCTGATGGAAATTCACACCGCGGAATTCCTCAAAAGCTCCGCTAACCTTAGTCAATGTCCTCCCGCTAATCAACCCGAGTACGCTTTCATAGGCCGGTCGAATGTTGGAAAGTCATCGTTGATCAATATGCTTACCGGTCATGCAGGGTTGGCGAAAACCTCCCAAACACCCGGCAAAACGCAACTGATCAACCATTTTATCATCAACGAACGCAAGACACCCTGGTTGTTAGCTGACCTGCCAGGATATGGATACGCGAAGGTTTCGAAAAAAGACCGTGAGGCCTTTAATACGATGATTCGAACCTACCTCAAAAACCGCGAAAATCTGATGTGCGCATTCGTGCTGATCGACTCCCGTCTTCCCGCTCAAAAAATCGACCTGGAATTCATGGAGTGGATGGGCGAAAACGGTATTCCGTTCGTTATCGTTTTCACCAAGGTCGATAAGCTCAACAAAACAGAATACGCCGCCAATTTCGACGCCTACGAAAAAGAGATGCTTAAAACCTGGGAATTCCTGCCTGATCAGTTCAAAACATCTTCTGAGAAAGGTGTCGGGAAGGATGAGTTACTTCATTTTATCGCCGAGACCAATGAGCATTGGTGAGCTATTGAGCTCCAAGTTTACCCGGACGTAAATCCATCTTTTCAGCGAAATACTCACAGAAATCGCGCATAGCCAGCGCCATTTTATCTTCACCTGTGGCGCGCTCAAAACTATCTGCCAAGGTCAAAATGGTCTGGTGAACGAAAAACTTCATCTCATCTACATCCATATCCTTGTCCCATAAATCCATGCGCAAGGTATTCCTGTCTTGCTCGTCCCACATCGCTAAAATCATGGCTTTCGCCCGCTTGTTGTTGATGTTGGCATCGCTGGCAGACCACTGAATGGCTTCAGGAATGTTGTTTTGATCGGTCTCGACTGTGATTTTTATTTCTGATGATTTACTCATAATGCTATTCAGGCCTATATGCGTTCAACATGGGGAGGTAATTCCTCTCTTCCAAAAGGTCGTGCAAAGTTACTTTTTCGTTTCGATTCATGTAGTCACGAACAATTTCTCGCGCCATCCATATACCAATGCGGGATGGTGCATCTTGGGGAACATTTTCAACCCGGGTAAAAGGACCGTCAGCGATCCAGCGGTTGATTTCAAACCTACGTGACTCGTACAAGATATCTTGTTTGGATAATTCCAACCAAATATTGCGCTCATTGGTAGTACACCATTGCTGCTCAGCTTCGGTATAGCTCATTTTTAGATGGTCAGGAACAGTTGGGAGCAACACATCTAAAATGTACATGATCTTGCCCCAATACATTAAAGCATCCAGAAGGGTCTTTTCAGAATAATACTGGTCTTGGTACTGCACCAGTAACCAGCCTCGTAGCGCCTCACTCACCAGAAACTCAGGTTTCATCTTGTTCTTCACGTATTGCGGAAACACCTGTGGGTCGAGCTGTTTAACAATGGGATGATCGACGCCTAGAAAATACTCCAAACCGATACCCAGCGCACTGTCGGAAGGCAAAACAGAGTAAATGAATCCCGAATTCATATACACCACCTGCGGCGTAGGGTAATCACCCAAATAACCTTCGTATCGCAAGAAAGCGTTGCTCAGTTGTTGGTCAATTTCAGTGTATTTCGAACTGAAATTTTGCTCGATGGCCGCATTGGCAGACTGCATGTCTGGATGAGTCAAAAACTCCTGAACCGATGATAAAACAACGGGTTCATTTGCCGGGCCGAAATGCATCACATCCTCACAATAGATTTCCCAAAAAGAACCAAATTCTTGGTATAAATCTTGCGTGCCCCGTTCCGGATTTTCAACTGCTTTTTGGAGGGCAGGCAAGAGGTTCGATGAAGAATAGCGAAAGTTTTCTACCACCGGGTCTTCTGAAAATCGATCGCCCTTGCAGCCAGTTGCTACAGCAGCGATCAGTAAGGTCAAGACGATCCAACGTGTGATCATATAAATAAATTGGTAGATTTGACGGCGTATAGGCCTTGTCAAGAACGACATTGAAACCGCAATATTATGAAAAAGACAGTATCTGCTCTCGCCCTGACATTCCTGTTTATCAACGCTCTCGTTGCGCAGGATGATTTCAACAAATTCAAAATGGGCTTTCAAGTGGCCCCGAATGTTTCGTGGATGCAACCGCAAGACAAACATTTTGAGAACGAAGGGGCGGCCCTTCGCTACAGTTTTGGATTCATGGCAGACATCATGTTCTCCAAGAACTATGCGTTTGGTACAGGAATGAGTGTGCTGGTGAACGGTGGAAAACTCTCATACTTACAAAGCGATCGCGTTGATTCTACCAACGTTATTCTCCGCAGAACCCGCGACTACGCAAATCGCTACGCAGAGATTCCATTGACCTTCAAGCTGCGTACAAATGAAATCGGCTACATGACCTATTGGATGCAGTTCGGACTCGGTCTGGGTGTGAACTTCAGAAGCCGAGGGGATGATACCCGTGACTATCTCTATGAACAAGCTACAGTAGGAAACGAGAAAGTGTGGAAAACCACAGAACGCCCAACTGTAACGGAAGAAAATACGAACTTCACTGATGACATCAACTTGTTTCGGTTGTCTTTGATCATTGGCGCAGGCGTTGAATACAGCCTGTCAGGCTCAACGTCACTCATGGCCGGAGTTACCTTTAACAACGGTTTCACCAATGCCATGAACAAAACGAATGCGGTAAAAACCGAGAATGGTGAACCGGTATTCCAAAGCGTAGGTGGAGATCCTGAAACAGTGAAGCTTCAGGCCATTTCTAACTCGATTCAATTGAACTTGGGAATATTGTTCTAATCGTTAAGGAATGAATGCCAAGCGTGTTTCTGAACACATCATTCGCTGGATGACTGATTATTCCAATCAGTCAGG
>JBJOIB010000021.1:0-9971 GCA_046047375.1 Bacteroidota bacterium | reverse complement strand
AGAAGCGGCATCTCCAATAGCTGCATTGGTTGCTGTTTGATTGTTAGCTGCAGTTGCATTGGTCTGGGTTTCGATAGGTCTAGAAATCTCCTCCGACACACTGTCTGAACTGTACAGCTTGAAAGCGATAACGCCAAGGAAAACGGCTATAACAGCCAACATTCCAACTTTTAATCCATTACTCATAAATATCCAGTTTCAATAGTTTTACAAAAGTACGAATATTTCGACGATCAGAATTCTGAATGCGCCAGCTTTGCTTTCTCAAAAGTGCCGTCTTTCAGCACTTCAACCGCTTTTCGGAAGGCAGGGTTCAAATCGTTGATGACTTCGTAGAAAACGTTGTAATCATACAAATTACGCCCTATTAGCGCCTTCAAACGAATCTCAATGGCTCGCTTTGAACGCTCAAAATCCTCCTGAACAAACTCAATTCCATCGCTCTTCGCATAGGCTACTAACTCATCCATGAGTGATTGAGGGACAGTAAAACCATGCACAAAATCGCTGGAATTTTTGTAGGTCGTTAACAACCTCTCGCGGTTTTGATCGGTCCAAGTTAAGGTAAACTGATTCATGCTGCCCTTCCTTAACATATCGTTAAAATATTCGCTGCTGTAAGAGGTGTCAATCGGAACAAATACATCCGGCATGATGCCACCACCACCATACACTGTTCGCTTTTTCACGTTGGTGTAAAAGCGCAATGAGTCAGGGAGGTCAAACTTGTCTAAACTCAACAGCTCACCTGTTTCAAATCGCTTGTATTTCTCAGCCTGATACTCCTCTAAACCTTCATCATAAGGCTTTTGAATGCATCGCCCGGCAGGGGTGTAATACTTTTGAACGGTCAAACGAACCGCTGATCCGTCAGGAAGTTCCACCGGTCGCTGAACCAAGCCTTTTCCAAAAGACCTGCGCCCAACAATCAATCCCCTATCCCAATCCTGAATGGCGCCTGATACAATCTCACTCGCTGAGGCTGAACCTTCGTCAATCAAAACGACAAGTTTACCTTTCTCAAACAAGCCCGGACGATGCGAGAACGTCTCATCTTTCGGAAAAGATCGACCTTCCGTGTACACCAATAATCGGTTGTCGGTGATGAACTCATCTGCCATGTCTATTGCGGTGTTCAGAAGTCCGCCACCATTCCCCTGCAAATCCAAAACAAGGCTCTTCATGCCTTTGGAATTCAACGTTATAATCGCCTCGCGAAGCTCGGTCATGGTTGTCTTCGCAAATCGATTTACTTTGATGTACCCCACTTCGTCGTTGATCATGTAAGACGCGTCAACTGAGTAAATCGGAATTTTATCCCGCACGATATCGAAGTGCAATAGCTTTTTCACAGAAGCCCGCTTGATGCCGACTTGCACGCTAGTGCCCTTCGGACCTTTCAGTAATTTTTGTACGTCCTGATTGGTGATGCCAACCCCGGCAACGATTTCGCCGTTTACCTCAACAATTTTATCCCCAGCCTGGATGCCCAGTTTCTCAGATGGTCCGCCCGAAATAGGGGATACAACCATGATTGTATCTTTCAAAATGTTGAACTGCACTCCAATTCCCTCGAAATTCCCTTGGAGGGGTTCATTGGCCTCGGCAAGCTCCTCTTTGCTTATGTACACAGAATGTGGATCCAACTCTCCAAGCATGTGAACAATGGCATCTTCTACCAACTTTTCACTGTCAACACTGTCAACGTACATACGCTCAATGTAATACAATAGGGTGTTGAACTTCTCTACTGTGCTCTTTGGGTCTGTAGTCTGACTCTGTATGGTTCCCGGAGCTAAGAAAATGGCACTCACAACAAGGCCAAGGGTGCAAAATAATCGTATCATCTTTCTTTATTTACCGCCTCGCTACGCAAGGATCAGTCCAATGTAAAATTAACCGCTCCTTTGTACTGAGCAGGTTAAAAAAGGTTAAGCTAAAATGTGACTTTTTTTGTCAGTCTTCAACTTCAAAGGTCGAAATCGATTGATTTCCATCCTCATCCAACACAATCAAAGTATGCTTGCCAACCGAAACGGCACAATGCATCTGGTGAATGCCTATGGTGCTTCCCAGGTATTGCGCATCAATATGCCAATGAAGGCGCTCCTCAGGTCTAGTATGTATTGCCTCTAAATTGATGTCCTGTAACACGCCATCTAGCCCCCTTACGGTATGCATACGTGTGCCATTGACCGGCCGCAGTATTCGCAATGACTGTTCTTTCTCATATCCATCGCACCCTTCGAGCCACGGTGGAGGAGGAGCGTAGGAGAAGTTCCTTTTAGCATAGTACCAGCCGGGTACAACAGGAAGCACAAACCAGGTGGTGTCGATGATTTCATCAGAACACGACATCGATACTTGATGCTTCCGCTCAGCGTCTAAGTGAATTTTCACATGGTATGAGCATGTTGGAGCCTCCAACGAAGTGCGAGGAATAAATACCGAATCTACATGGTGGCAATAACGACTCGCACGCATGCCACTGGATGTGCACATAGGAACGTGCGCTAAATCGTCGTAAGGGGCTGAAAACCAAGAGGTAGAGCCCAATATATCGAAGAGCTCAAACATGATCGGAGCGGCTGCCTGTGTGCCTACAATGCCCGGACGACCAACACCATCAGCGTTTCCTACCCATACCGCTACTACATAATCTGGGGTGATACCTACAGCCCATGCATCTCTGAACCCATATGAAGTACCTGTCTTCCATGCAATGCGCTTGGCTGAACTCAAATATTCCCATCCGGTTTCGCTTCCAGGTCGAATAACTTCTTCAAGCGCTAAAACGGTGCTCCAAACAGCGCCGGCGTTGAACAATGCGGGTTGTGTTGAAAAGGAATTTGTCGCCCGGTACTCTTGTCTTTCCCAGGTGATCTCACGTTGAAATTCGCGGCTGTATTTACCATCTTGAGCATGAAAGTCAACCAAGACTTTTGCCATGCCTCGGTAAGCGCCTGCAAGTTCCTCTAAGGTCACTTCACCACCACCCAGAACCAAAGAAAGGCCATAATGCGATGCATTCTCCTTAAACTGAGAAAAGCCAAGTTGCTTCAATCGCTCTTGGAAAGGAGCTACCCCATACTGCTGCAACATATTGGTGGCAGGAATATTCAGTGATTTCGATAGCGCTTGATTGGCAGGGATGGCTCCCGAATAGGTTTTGTCGAAATTTTCAGGAGTGAATCCACCAAAATTCACGGGTGCATCGAATACCAATTGTTCTGGAGCAATAATCCCGTCGTGAATCATCGCAGCATAAAGGAATGGTTTCAAGATGCTTCCTGAACTTCGCGGTTTATTAATGATGTTCACAGAATGTCCTTGTGCAGGGTCGGTGCCTTTTGTATTTCCGATGTGCGCAATGATCTCTCCGGTTTGAACGGAAACAATCAAGGCAGCCGCATTGTGGATGTTGTTTTTTTCATACTCATGATGGTATCTCTCAAGCGTGGCTAATGCCCGTTGCTGTATTTCACTCTCGAGGGAAGAAACCAACCTACTTCCTTCCGCGCTCTTGCGTACTTCATCCAAAAGATGAGGTGCCAATTGAGGCAAAGGCTTAGGGGGGCCAGGTAAGGGCTCGTCAATCGAAAGTTCATAGGTGATCTTGTCTATCAAGCCCTCTTCATGCAAGGCGCTCAATAGCCTATTGCGCTTTTCTTTCAATAAATGCTGGTTCTTTCCTGGAAAAATGAGCGATGGTGCGTTGGGTAAAACGGCTAATGTTGCTGTTTCAGCCCAACTCAGTGCATGTGGATCCCTTCCAAAATAACGCCATGACGCAGCTTCTAGGCCCACAACATTTCCACCCATCGGTGCATGTGTTGCGTACATCATCAAAATTTCTTCTTTGGAATACCGCGTTTCTAAACGCACGGCACGGATCATCTCTGTGAGCTTTTCCCACAAGCCACGTGGAGGATTGCTCCGACTCATCCGAATCACCTGCATGGTCAGTGTGCTTCCTCCTGAAACTACACGTTTTGCACGAATGTTTTGGAGCGCAGCGCGTCCGATACTCGGTAAATAAACCCCCGAATGCTGCCAAAAATGGCGATCTTCGAACGTTGTAATGCACTTGCTGAACTTTTCTGGAATGCTGTCGGGTGATGCAAATCGCCACTGACCATCGTCCGCAATCACCGCACCCAATAATTGCCCTGACCGGTCCAACAATACAGTTGATAGCGGACGGTCAAACAACTGCTCAGGCAAACAGAACACGAAAAAAATGAAGCCAACGGCCAACATCCGTCGAAGTATTTTTTTTCCACTGCTCCGAAATCCAAGATACATGGTGCGAATTTAATGCTTAGTTCATCGTAGATCGCGGGTTTTGTTTTCTGATGCCATCTTTCAATTATTCGCTCTATTCTCGTTATGAAGGTGTAGGAATTGTATTGTCATGCCATTTGGAGTAGGAATAAATCAAAGAAAGGGGTTACTTTTGGAGAAATCTATATTGAATCATGAGGAAAATTTTACTTTCACTTTGCGTAATTTCTACCCTTGCCTTAACGGCTCAGTACGATGAAACCCCACCACCGGGATTCACCCTAACCAATGACGTTCAACCCGCGTATTTGGATGTTGAGCCATTTGATTATGACCTTTTGATGGAAGAGGCGGAGAAATTCGAGCAAGAGGAGGGACGCACTATGAATGGTAAAATTCGAATGGAATCTTTCAATTTCTTCGAAAAGGCAAGCTTGGTTGAAACGGCCAACGGAACACAAATTTGGCGCTTGCACATTCATTCAGAAGGTGCCCTTGCGTTGAACGTGGTGTTCGATGACTTTAACCTACCCGCAGGCTCGGGCTTGTGGATTTACAATGAGGATCACACCTATTTCGACGGACCTCACTCGGTAGAAGAAAACAACAGCCACGGTCGTTACATGACCGGTACCGTTTATGGCGATGACTTGATCATGGAATACGTGCAATTAGTACACGCAGTTTCTCCTCCTCGCCTTCACGTTTCTGGAATTGGATTTATGTTCCGTTACGAATATGATCCACTGGATTTCTCACGTGGCGGTGGTTCTGATGCGTGCCAGGTGAATGTAAATTGCCCCGAAGGAGATGAATGGCAGTGCCAGCGCGATGGGGTTGTGCGTTTGCAAATCGTAGACAGCGGAAACACATTCCTTTGTTCAGGGTCTCTCGTGAATACCACTGCGCTTGATTGCCGACAGTACATGCTCACAGCATTGCACTGCGTAGAAGGTATATCTGACGCGGATTTCCAACTGTTGCAATGCAAATTTAATTACGAACGCCAAAACTGCGATGGCGGACCTTTCTCTAGTTCCCGTAACCGAACAGGGGTTATTCACCTTGCTGATAGCAATGACGGAGGCGGCAACTCTGGGTCTGACTTCGCCTTGTTCGAAATTGAAGATGAAATCAGCGATGCATGGAACCCCTTCTTTGCTGGGTGGGATGCAAGCGGCACAGGCAGCCAAGGTGGTGTTGGAATACACCATCCATCAGGAGATCTTAAAAAAATCTCCACCTATACCGGAAACCTGATCAGCCAGTTCGTGGGTGCGCCCGGAAGCCACTGGCAAGTTACCTGGACAGCTACTGAAAACGGTCACGGTGTTACCGAAGGTGGTTCGTCGGGTTCTCCAATCTACAACGCCAATAAGCTCATTGTCGGAACACTCACCGGTGGCTCTAGCTTCTGCACATCACCGAATGCACCTGATTTCTACGGAAAAATGTCTTACCACTGGAGCAATAACCCAAATCCAGCAAGTGAGAAACTCAAAGCTTGGCTTAACCCTCAAGACAATGGAGTTAATACGCTATTTGGTGCCTATCGCCCTTGCCAGACAGAGTCGTTTTGTGGCACCATCGGTGTGGATGAAAACGGACTGCAAAACAGCGGCGTTACCATGATGCCGAACCCAACTTCAGGTGTTTTCTTCGTTCGTTCAGCTGAGAACGTTACCTTGAACATGGTGCAGATCTTCAATGCTGAAGGCCAGCTTGTGATGGAAGAAAAGGTAAACGGCCCTGTTAAACAACTCGACTTGTCTGCAATGCCTGCAGGTGCTTACGTGGTTGTGTTTACAACAGAATTAGGTAGTTCAGAGGTTCAACGCCTATTGAAGTACTAAACAAAGCATATCCTTCGAAAAAAGGGCTGTCTCATTATGGGACAGCCCTTTATTTTGTCGACAATATGCTTAATAAGAAAGGAGCCGTCACTTTCTAGACGGGCTCCATTTATTTGTCGTTGAAATCGACTTGGATTCTTTTCTGAACTCCATGCAACCTTTTGCCTTTCTAGCGCATATTATCCATAACTTAAGTAAAACAGCGTACCTTTGTGCTGTTTGGCCAAAATGCTAATTTGATGAAGTGGATTTTTGTGTTGGGGCTCGCTCTCCTCTCCCTTAACGCTGTCGCCCAATGTGAAGTAGACGCCGGTGAAGATATTGTTATCTGCTCAGGCGAATCCGCCACGCTTGGAGGCAATCCAACTGTCGTGCAAAGCAATGGGAATCCTAACATCAACTGGTCCAATGGCGCAGGATCGGATGATAATCCAGTTGTAAGCCCAAACTCAACCACAACCTACACTGTTACTCTCACAGGCAACGGTTGCAACGAAACCGATGATATCACGGTCACTGTTCTGCCAGCCCCTAACGCTAACTTCACCTTCGGTCCTAATAATGCCTGTGCCGGTGTTCCGGTGACCTTTACTAATACTACAACGGCTTGTCCCTCATGTGATTACGAGTGGGATTTTGGCAATCCATCCTCTGGCTCATCGAACACAAGTACTGCCAACAACCCAACGCATGTTTTCGATGCGGTAGGGAATGGAAACGTGGTGTTCAACGTAACTTTAACAGTTACCGCCGCCAACGGTTGCTCAGATACACAAACCTTCCCTGTTTCTGTGCAACAAGCACCCAATGCAGTGCTCACGGAGGATGCAAACTTCATTCAATGCCTCGGAGTCAATACGTTTGAAACGTTTATGACGGATGCATCTACCCCTGCTAACAATGCCTCTTATACAATCGAATGGGGCGATGGAACTCCTGATTGGACATCCTCAACTCCGCCAAACTTTCTACCGCACACCTACAATGGAGTCGATATCTTCGATCTCATTTACACGGTAGAACGCACCCATGGCTGCGAAACAACTGAAACGTATGTTGTTACCAATATCTCCAATCCTGCCGTAGGAGCAGCGAATCCCGGTAACACGCTTCAGTGTGGACCAGTTGAGTTTTGCTTCCCTCTTAGCAACTACCAAAACAACCACCCCTCTACAACTTACACAGTAAATTTCGGTGATGGTAGCCCGTCGCAAACCATCAACCACCCGCCGCCAACGGAGATCTGTCATACATATTCTACATCTTCGTGCGGACAGTCACCGGCGTTCTACACTTTTAGCATTGAAGCAGAAAACAACTGCCCGAACACGTCGCTGGCAACCATTTCTCCGATTCAAATTGGAACACCTCCGATTGCTGATTTTTATCCGGATCAAAACCCCGCTTGTGTCAATATCCCTGTTACGTTCATCAATAACTCTATCCCTGGTTATAACCTGAACTGCTCAGGAAACATCGCTTATACGTGGGATTTCGGTGATGGAACGCCTCCTGTGGGGCCCATCATCAACGGGGGAAACCAAGTGCATACCTATACCGCTACCGGTACCTACACTGTAACGCTGACTGCCGGAAACGCCGGAAGCGTAGCTTCATCATGTGGCGAAACATCCATGCAATTTGATATTTGCGTTGAATCTGCACCCACACCCAACTTTACCATGTCGCCAACCATCGGCTGCCTTCCTCTGGTGAGCGCTGTCGATAACACGTCGAACAACGGTATTTCGTGCAACCTCATTCGTTCATGGGATGTCGATTACACTCCCGACACGTGTACCCCAAATTCGGGTTCCTATTCATACCAATCAGGCACAAACGCCACGAGCGAGGAGCCTGTTTTCCAGTTTACATCTGCTGGTGTCTACTACGTTACGCTCGAAATGGAGAACGCTTGCGGTCTTTTTACCGACATTCAAACCATTCAAGTTAATACAGAACCAGAAGTGGATGTGCTACCCATGGCAGCTATCTGCGCAGGACAATCTGTTTCGCCTTCGGCCATAATCGATAACTGCAATTCCACGATAACTCAATACGACTGGGATCTAACAGGGGGCTCTCCTTCATCGGCTTCTACCGCTTCACCAGGAGCTGTAACATACGCCAATGCTGGAAACTACACTATTTCGCTTACAGCTTTCAATGACTGTGGTTCAACCACCGCTACGGAGCCGTTGAATGTGCAAGCGCCACCAGTTATCACCATGACACCAACAAACCCTGTAATCTGTGCCGGTGAACTCATCACTCTTACAGCAAATGGAGCGGTAAGTTATTCATGGACAGGCGGTTCTGGCTATGTGTCGACCAATGCGAATACTGCTGTTGTAGCTCCGTCTGCAACAACAACTTATACTGTAACAGGAACGAGCTCGGCGAATTGCCCCGGAACACAATCACTCGAAGTGGAGGTAAATCCGCTGCCTATGGTGACTGCCCTCGATGTCTATACCATTTGTGCAGGTGATTGCATCCAACTCGGACTGAATGTTTCTGGTGGATCGGCCCCGTATGTATCGTATTCATGGTCCCCAACCACCGGTTTGGATGATCCGAGTTCGCCTACACCAACTGCTTGTCCAACCTCTTCGATTGTCTACACCGCTACGGTTGTAGATGCCAATGGTTGTGAAGGTACAATCACGGTTCCCGTTACGGTGAATCCTCTCCCTACGGTCAACGCAGGCCCGGATATCACGGTTTGTAACCAACCGGTTGGTGAACAACTTACAGGATTTTCACCCGCTGGCGGAACATGGTCAGGCTCGGGTGTTACCGCAGGAGGCCTCTTTACCCCGACAACAACAGGTGCGTTTGTCCTTACATACACCTATATCAATGCCAATGGTTGCGAAAACGCAGATCAAATCACTGTAACGGTCATCGATCCTCAACTGGCTGATGCTGGTCCGGATGTGCAAGTCTGTTTAAATGCCCCAGCTTTCCAACTAGTACCCGTCACTCCCGGCGGAACATGGAGCGGAACAGGCGTCGCCGCTGGTGGCCTTTACACTCCATCAACTGCTGGAACGTTCACGCTGACATACTCGCTCGGTGGTGGCTCATGCCTTTCTACCGATCAAATCACAGTGGAAGTATGGTCGCTTCCTCAACCCAATGCAGGTGTTGATGCTGCCATTTGCAGTGGCGATAGCATCCAATTGAATGGCTCTTCCATCGGTGGAGTCTTGCCGTATGTGTCAACTGAATGGAACAATCCTCTTTTATTGAGCGACGCTTTCATCTTGAATCCCTGGGCAACTCCCGCTGTTACTACCAACTATACGCTTACGGTAACGGATCAGAATGGCTGCTCAGCGCAGGATGTAGTCCAAATCCAAGTATTGTCAGCTCCCGTTGTTAACGCTGGTCCAGATCTTACTCTCTGCGATCAACCAATTCCTGAAGTACTCACGGGCTATTCTCCGGTAACAGGAGCAACGGGCACGGGGGAATGGACAGGCTCTGGAGTGACTACAACAGGAACATTCACACCCGCAGGAGCTGGAACATTCACGCTGTACTACACATTTACCAATTTGGCAGGATGTAGCACGGTTGACTCTATTGAAGTTACGGTTGCCGCACCGGTGAATGCGAACGCCGGACCGGATGTAACTGTTTGCTTGAATACGCCAACGTTCAACTTGCCCGCAGGGGGCACTTGGGCGGGGACAAATGTCTCGCCTGCTGGGGTGTATAACCCAATCTCTGTAGGTACATTCACGCTTACCTTCACAACGGGCGTGGGTACATGCCAAACGAGCGACAATACAGATATCACTGTTCTTGAACTTCCTACGGTTAATG
>JBJOIB010000020.1:0-4311 GCA_046047375.1 Bacteroidota bacterium | reverse complement strand
CTGAAAAGAGCGCAGTGTCTTTACCGTTCTCGTCTGTCAATAAATAACAGGTTGATTCCAAAGTGTGCCCAGGGGTGTGCAATACTTTTATCTTAACCTTTCCCAATTGAAAGGTTTCCCCGTCTTTCGCTTCGTAAATATCGTACTTAGGTTTTGCTGTTGGGCCGTAGATAATTTTGGCTCCTGTTTTGGCAGCTAGATCTAGATGTCCGCTTACAAAATCCGCATGGAAATGTGTTTCAAAAATGAACTTAATCGCTGCATTACTAGCAGCTGCTTTTTCCACATACTGCTCTGTTTCGCGCAGTGGGTCTATAATTGCAACCTCTCCATCTGATTCAATGTAGTACGCTCCTTGAGAGAGACAGCCGGTGTAAATTTGTTCAATTTTCATGGTCGTGAAATTACTTTCGAAATTAAAACGGGATTGTGGTATAACGTAAATTAACTTTTAGCGCAATTTATTGAATTCGACATATAACACGATCAATCCCATAATCAGTGTAAACCAGCCGAATCCAGTTTTTAATTTCGAACCAGATACCCGGTGCGAAAGTTTGTTGCCTATAAATATCCCTACAATTGCCAGTATAGATAAAGTTGCAATCAATGGCCAATCAATGGTTAAGCGCTGGGCATCACCTACAAATCCAAACAGCGATTTCGTTGCGATGATAAACAAGGAAGTACCGACTGCAATCTTCATTGGAAGCCCCGATATTTTCACCAAGGCCGGAATAATTAAAAATCCACCACCGGCACCTACCAAACCGGTAAGTGTGCCCACTACCAAGCCTTCAGGGAGAATCCAATGGTATTTGATGCCTTTCGGCTTGCTATCCGATGTCGTGGATTCTTCTTTGTCTTTGCCGCGAATCATTGAAATGCTTGCTGCCACCATCAAGATAGCGAATAAACCCATGATGAAAAGCCGTTTTGAAAACTCGAAATCACCAATTTGAAGAACATCCGGAATGGAGGGAACCAATGAATGACGCGTTAAATAAACCGCTACGATGGAAGGGATGCCGAAAAGAGCGAAAACTTTCCAGTCGACGAGTTTTTGTTTCGCCTTTTGGAAACCTCCAACCAAACTGGTCACACCCACAATGAATAAGGAGTAAGCCGGAGCATAATCTCCAGCTTCAATTCCAAAAAAGTAAACCAGAATCGGAACTGTAAGAATGGACCCACCGCCTCCAATGAGACCCAATGAAATTCCAATTAAGAGAGCACCCACATATCCGAACAGTACAAATAATTCCATAAACGGTGTTGTTTCGGCAAAGATCGTTCGGTTGTATAGCATCCACTGTGATAATTATCACCCTACCTTTGGCACATGCACAGTGAACTAATATACGAACATTGGTGGCTTGTTCCTGCCTTCTTTGGCATAGCGATGTTGTATAGCAGCGCCGGCTTTGGTGGAGGCTCAAGTTATCTTTCACTGCTGGCTATCACTGGTGCTTCTCAGTTCGCTGTTCGGTGGATTGCTTACCTATGCAACATGGCTGTTACAGGGTTGGCACAAATCAAGTACAGAAGACAACAGGTGCTTTCCAAGGCTGATGTATGGCCTTGGTTTGTTGGAAGCATTCCCATGGCATATTTAGGTGGAACAGTGCGACTTACCGAACGGTTTTACTTCCTTCTGTTGGGTATTTCACTTTTAATTGCATCCGCATTATTATTGGTCCAGAAATCAAAGTCAGAACGAACAACCAGGTTGAGCGTTGATTGGCGCCTTCAGGTTTTAGTTGGAGCATCCATTGGACTACTTTCAGGCCTTGTAGGCATTGGGGGAGGCATCTTCCTTGCTCCGGTCTTACATCTTGCCAATTGGCAAAAAGCCGAAAAAATAGCCGCCTTGAGTTCCCTTTTTATCCTAGTAAATGCAGCTGCAGGCGCGGTTGCGTTCGCTTGGTCGAACGGATTTCACTTCCCTGGATGGGATGCCTTTGTGCTCGTAATAGCAGTAATGGCAGGAGGCTATTTAGGAGCCAGCTTCAGTCTTTCAATACGCGGTAAAGCGCTCATTCGCGCGATGACTGGAATTCTGGTTGGAATTGTAGCCTTTCGATTGCTGATTCAATACAGCTAAAACCTAGTTAGGATATCGATCTTGCTTGATTACCTGACCTTTTTCATCGTACGAAGTACCAGCTTTTCCAACCACTTGATCGTTCGAAAATGCTACAGAAATGGAGTAGGTAGTGGTTGCCATATCCCCGTTAGGCCAGTCGTATGCTGCATAACCTGTGGCAGGATCTTCAAGTTTTTTCTGTCCGTCTAACCCACCCATCTCGAAAACAACTTGTTCGTAGTTCATTCCGAGTTGAATGTTGCCATAGCTTGTTTCATTCACCTTGTCAGAAAAGGCAGGACCACTTTGGCATGCAGACATAAGGGCAATGGCAGAAAAGAGTAGGAGAGCTGTTTTCATGGCTGTTGTGTGTTTTCTACAAACTTATAGAATTACAGTCGAGATTTTAGTGATTTAATTCGATCACTGATATCATCGCCCTTCAGCAGTTTCTCAACTTCGTCGAAATTGTTTCTTTGAATGGGATTTCCGAGAGTGCCATCTTTCAATAATAAAAGTTCAGAGCAGGTTTCACGCAAGGTTGAGAAAACGTGGGATGAAACCAAAACACATCGACCCATTTCTCCGAGCATCCTAATAACTTCAGTGATGAGTAGATTGCTTTGAATATCAACCCCATTAAACGGCTCATCGAGAATGAACAGTTGATTGCGTTGAAGCAATACACCTGTAAGAGCAAGTTTTTTCTTCATCCCGGTTGAGTATGTCGAGGCATATTGATCAAGCGGCAAATCGAACACATTAAGTGTTTGGTCATCACCAAACGTCTGCTCTCTTGCAGTGCACAGCAGTCGAAGATATTCTCGACCGGTAATTCTGGGCATAAAATAAGGTTCAGCAGGAAGAAAACCGACATGATTTTTAAGAGGCGAAAAGGTCGTAATGATTTGTCCGTCATAACGTTCCAATCCCGCTAAACATCTAAAAAGTGTGGTCTTGCCTGATCCATTTTCGCCTACTATTCCGTAAACATTTCCTGCTGTAAAGGTCGCACTCACCTCTTTTAGCACTGAGGTGGAGGAAAAGGATTTAGAAAGCTGCACAATTTCAATCATGGCGCAACAAATAAAGGGATTTAAGTGCTTTGCTGTAGAAAAAAGGAATCGCCACAATTAGCAAAGGTGGCATTACAAGGCAAAGCGCCATAACTATTCCTTCTGTTGGTCCTTGCTCATTGGGAAAGGCGCTGTATTTCGCAAGAACAGCCATGGTTAAATAAGACAATCCAAACAAAAGCATAACAGCAACCAACCAAGCATCATTGGGTTTCAGCAAGCAAATTGTAACAGCAAGAGGTAAAACTCCTATCAGAGCATAAAACCAGGCCGTTAGTAGCTTTATTCGCAGAAACTTACTAGGAATATGCTTATGAACCCAGACGAGATATTCGTCCTCTGGATGAACATAAAACATGGCATTCACCAAACAAAGCAGGCAGAGTGCAAAAATGGCAATATTGATGTTGTCTACATAAACTCCAATCCCCGCCAAGAGATAAACAACCAGGTACAATGGATAAGCCGCTCGAAATCCAGCAGCAAATTCGAAAGGAAATCTGTAAAAAGGAGTAGGTAAAGCCTTTGAAACACGCGCTCGCATCGGCACAAGAGCCAAAAACAACGACAAGGCAAGGAAGGACATTCCTAACACATAGGATTTACCAGCCAATAGAACCGCAGCAAAGGGAAGAGCGAGAAGTCCGTTTTCAATCAACCGAATTTGCCTTGAAGCTTGATAGCCAAAGGTGATTTTTAAAAAATCATCTCTTTCCGGTTTAGATGCTTTCAATACGGTTGCTACACCTAACACCACCGCTAAATAGGGGGCAAGCGTAGTAGAGCTGTATACAGCGTACCAAAACAACGGAAATAGTAAGATAGAAAGCGGGACTCCAACAGCAGGCGGAATTCCTGAGTCAGCCAAACGACGCATCAACAACGTCCATTGCAAGTGTATAAAAGACATGAACATCAAGACCAAAGTAAGAACTTTAAGTCGGTCTGAGAACTATGCCTCGAACGTGCAGGATTGACTAATAATAATTGATGGAATAAAAGTACGTTCCTCAAAGAACATCAAACTATGCTCACAATGCGTTTTGTTGGAATGGTCAATCCTTGTTTCAGAATAACACTTTCATCGGTAACCCCCCAGATGGTGGTGTTTACGAATAGCTTGTTGGATTGATCTTCGAAGTAGATTCT
>JBJOIB010000019.1:0-3039 GCA_046047375.1 Bacteroidota bacterium | reverse complement strand
TACTGCCCATAGTGCGTTTCGCATAGAGGTCAAAAATAACAATATAGCGTTAGGCGAACACGTGCTGAAAGCAAAAATGTGTGAATCAGCATACTGTAACCAAAAAAACGTGTTTGCCGTACAATTCAGGTTACCTAACCTTGACGACTATGTGGAAGAAAGCCTTGAAGAGAAGTTCCGTCTTGTTGGTGGTCGCCGTTATCACCTCGTCGTATTCAGATGCAGACGAAGAAATATTAGCAGAATATGTATTGGCCATTCAGCTAATGCCCAATTGGAGCGGTCCCGTAACATTTGGAGTAGCCACACGCGTAGATGGCAACATCATGGCGCTCAGGCACATCAGCATGCGCGAATTCATCATGATCGGCACCGGACAGATGTCGAGCCAGGTCAATCCCACCAATGAAAACCTATTTGCCAAACACGGCATTGAGCAATGTGTGGCGACGTACGATTCTACGGAACATCGCCATTTCGAGGATTGCAAAGTGGTTGAAACCTTGTGGAAGCTGCGTTACAAAAAATTGCCTTCTGAAGGCGAAGGAGAGGGCAGTGGCTATGCGCGACATACCAGCGCCCCCGACGAGGCTCAGTTGGGTCAGCTTAAAACATTCGGCATTCGCCGTCTCAACGATTTCATCTACGACGATCAGGTATTTCGCTTGTTAAAGGCGAGCCAGGATCCCCAGTGGATAGCCAGCTACCGATGAGCGCAGTTTTTTTTCACGTCGCTCACGGTTTTCTTTCTCCCGTCAGTCTCTTTCCTTAATTTTCGGACGTGCAAGAACCGTCAAATTCACGAAAAGAAGCCATTCAACGCATACGCGATGAAAAAGTCCGTCGCCACGATGTGGACCGCATCTTTTCTGAATTGAAAAGCGGAAGAAGAGATGCACTCGGCATGGCGATAACTTGGGTGGAAAGCAACCATCCTGCGCATGTGGAACAGGCAAATGCACTTCTTGCAAAGTGCCTCGTTGATAGCGGTAAATCGCGTCGAATCGGAATTACAGGCGTTCCAGGGGTTGGCAAAAGCACCTTCATTGAACGCTTCGGATTGGAGCTCATCGGGCAAGGACATAAGGTGGCTGTTTTAGCGATTGATCCTTCGAGTCAACGCACCGGTGGTAGCATACTCGGCGATAAAACCCGCATGGAGCTGCTCTCTCGTCACAACCAAGCCTTTGTACGTCCTAGTCCGGCTGCAGATACCCTCGGAGGTGTTGCCCGGGCAACCCGTGAAACCATCGTACTGTGTGAAGCTGCAGGCTTCGATACCATTTTGGTGGAGACCGTTGGGGTAGGACAAAGCGAAATTGCTGTAAACGGAATGGTGGATTTTTTTCTGCTCCTTCTTTTGGCGGGGGCAGGAGATGAGTTGCAGGGAATCAAGCGCGGCATCATGGAAATGGCAGACGCTGTGCTCATCACCAAAGCGGATGGGGATAACATGCGGGCTGCCGATAAAGCGAAATCACAGGTCAAATCGGCCTTGCACCTTTTTCCACAAACACCAAGCGGCTGGATACCGGCAGTTTCTACGTGCAGTGCGTTGGAGAACACGGGCATTGCTGAAAGTGTCGACATGATTTCATCTTTTTTTGATCAGATCACCCGCACGGGGTGGATGGAGAAGCACCGGGAGCAACAAGAGCTTGCGTGGTTTCACGAAGCGGTAAAAAACGAAGTATTGCGGAATTTCCAGGCCCGCGAAGGGGTGTTGGAGAAAATGCGTCAACTCGAAGGGGATGTGCGAGCAAAAAAAATAACACCTTTTGCGGCAGCGCGCATGCTTCTAGGTTAACTTCGATGTAGCAAATGTGTTTAGGCAAGGTATTTGTCGAAGCCGCGCAAAACAACATTCAAAAACCTATTTTATGCGAAATTCTACGAAAATACTTCTGTTCGTTGTGGCCGTAGCGTCACTCATGAGTTGTAGACAAGAAGGGTGCAGTGACCCCGATGCTGTTAACTACGATGCTCGTGCGAAGGATGATGACGGCTCGTGCATGTACCAAGGCAGTGTGGTTTTTTGGTATCGCCAGGAAGTGGCCGACCAATTGGAGCAGAATGGCGTAACGCTGCTTGCCGCTACGTTCTTCACCCAACAGGTCGGAACCCACGTTCCTGACAATCCCTTTTCTGAAGCGCCTGATTGCGACGCGGCAGGTTCCTTCACCATCAACTACGACATGGGCAGCAACAAGAATGTGCTTGTTGATTACATGATAGAAGAGGTGAACGGATTTGGCTTTTGGACAGATATTCTGACACTTCAGGCCAACACGTGTAAGAAAATTGAGCTGTACTGAGAATTCAATTCACTTCTACACTGATATTGAGATCCGAGTTTAGACGCACTGCGCTGTCTGGCTCGGATTTTAAGTTTACTCCACAATCGATGCAGCGAAGCTCGCCGTTCAAAGTGGTGAAAGAATGCGAAGGGAATTCTGACCGGGTGAGACCATCCACTTGTTTTCCACGCAAGACCATGCGAGCTACATTGCGATCCAATGAAACTACCATCGAGTCAGGTATCAGCAGGTTCACGTTGATGGATTGACTGCGGAACTTCTGTGATGAAGGCGCACTGTAGTATGCAGGGAGAAACAAGGTGTCGTTCCTCAACTGATAGTCATACGTTATTTCCTCTGCATTGGTCAACGCTTCTGTAATTGATTTCGCATGGGCGCCGCGCACGAATTCAATGGTCAGAGCGTCGTCCATGGTGGCATCCATCCGCAAGACAGGACAGCCAAGGATCAACCGGTCGCCATCCATTTTCATCATGCTAAAATCGCTCCCGTGCGATTGTTTGAGTTGGTTGTGCCAATATGGATCATCCAACATCACTACGTGCAGCGTGTCTGCGCTTGCAGGCAATGCCAATGGAGTTGTTACTTCTTCATATCTGCTGTATTCACGCACTTGGTACACGGCAACGAATGAGGCTGCGATGGTAGCGACAATCAGCAAAACGAATAGGGTTACACTCAGTCCCGGAATGCGCAAGGGTGTATTCATCAAGGCGCGCAA
>JBJOIB010000018.1:0-3134 GCA_046047375.1 Bacteroidota bacterium | reverse complement strand
AAAAGATTTCTCTGTGTTTCCGACTGCATCGTAGGCTCGATAAAGAAAATCCTCTCCAAACTCAATCTCTTCGTATTGCTTTGCCTCCTGCATCAATGCCAGATACTCTTCTCCGTACGCGATGGCTTTTGCGTAATTTTTCCGCACGAACTCAACTTCCTTTAAAGCCTCCAAATAGTACGTTCGAAAAGATCCTTCAATAAACTTCTCCTTATTATCGTGTATGATTTTCAAATATTTCTCCATTTGCTCGGAGCTATCTGCTTCAGCATATGCAAGTAGAATTCCCGAATACATTATTGGGAATAAATACTCGCCGAAATCTGATCCATCTAACGCATCAATCGCCTTCTTCAAATAATCAATTCGTGCCGCGATGTCTTTTGTCTTCCGCTGGTCAGCAGCTGCGTTGTAGTAGTAAACTGGTAAGCTGTTCAAATCACCAGTTTGAATGGCCTTGTCTATCAACTCATCACGCTCTTTCTTCGCCTCTTTAAAAAATCCATTTTTACTGTAAAGAATCGACAAAGAATTCCGCGCGCTCATTGAATTTACCACATCATCTATCGAAATGAAATAGCGATTTGCTTCTTGCAACACGATAGATGCATTCCCAAAATCTCCCATGTCTGTATATACTTGCCCCTTTCCCATTTTAGACAACCCAATGTATTCCTTGTAGTTGGTTTTAAGTGCGTACGTTTCGACACTATCATATAATGCTAGCGCGGTATCGAACTGCTTGAGGAAGAAATAACTGTTGCCGGCATCGTAGAAAAACTTGCTGATTGCATTTATATCAGACACCTTTGGGATTAACCATCTAGACTCTTCATACAATTGTTTTCCAAGTTCAGGCTGTCCGAGAATATTGTTATTGTAGTATATCAAGTTCGACGTATGGTGTAATGCGACATTGAACGAATCCAATTTCACAGCCAATGCACGTGTAACTTGCACAATAGAGTCATCAGTAAAATCGGTTTGGTAAGAGATATAGCTCGATAAGCTGTCCATCCAAACCAGCTTTTCACTTCCTTCTAACAACTCAATTTTCGCCAAAAGACCCTTTACGACGGGGTCGTCTTCCTGGGAGTACAGTTGTGCAGACAGCACATTGAAAGTGAAATACAAACCAAATCGGCATAAAACCGACAAGGCGCGGTGGTCAGTTGGAATAGGCATATCGGCAAGGTCAATCACGCAAATATAACCTACCCTTCCAAATTGGCCTACCTAATTGATTCCTTTGGATTGGACAGCTATCCCTCAATTGGGTTTATTCCCTCACTATCTTGAACACAACACCGCTGCTATTTGACTGTACTGACAAATGATACACACCCGCCCTTTCTGGTATTTCTAGCTCTATTGTTGGTGCAGATAGAGATGTATTTGTCCATACTTCCCTACCTAGAGCATCGTATAACTTTAACGTTAGTTCGGTTGGTGCGATTGAATCGTCGATTTTGAGGATACACTTGCCTTGGGTTGGATTCGGAAACACGTCAAAAGACCGGGCAAACGGCGCTTCGGATTCTACAAAGTCTTCGTTTATAATGAAAACCCGCACATGACCTGCTTCATTCAAAAAATCGGCTCCGTTAATAGCATCGTTTCGAATTGCACCAATGGCTACAGTGTTGGCATCCGGCATAGAAACAGAATGTCCCGATTGGTCCATTTCCTCTTCACCATCGATGTCGATACCCAATTGCACCCAATCAGTGCCGTCCCAAGTAAAGATACGGGTATGACCTGATTGCATGCCATTACCATCGTTTAAAATGGCACCAATGGCGATGGTGTTTGCATTCGGCATGCTCACGGAGTTTCCAGATTCATCGCCTTGGGCTTCGCCATCAATATCGCTCCCTTTTTGAACCCAGGCACTTCCATCCCATTGGAAAATACGTACATGTCCGGCCTGCGGAAAGCTGCCATCATTCTCAATGGCGCTGATGGCAATCGTGTTGGCATCAGGCATATCAATTGAATTGCCTGAGTAATCGCCTGCAAGCTCGCCTTCAATAGCGACTCCTTTCACCTGCCAGGAAGAATTATTCCACTCGTAAACAGTTACAGCTCCCACGTTTGCAGCCGTAGCGCCTTGCTTCGCAACGGCAATCACATTTGGATCAGGCATCGTAACAACACTTCCAAAATAGCTAAATGCTGAACCAACAATAGACTCGCCTCGTTGCACCCAATCGCTACCGTTCCAGTCATAAACATACACCTCACCTGTTGCCAAACCTGTTTCATCGAACCACGGAGCGCCAACCACTATGGTGTTCGGATTAGGCATATCAACACTACTACCGAATAGACCACCGAAAAATCCGGGTGTCGCTTCACCTGCCAAAACACTTCCTTTTTGAAACCAGTTAAAACCATCCCATTCGAAGATGGTCACCTGTCCTGCATCTACGTCGGCCGCGTCATTTTGCGGAGCTCCAACAGCGATGGTATTCGCATTGGGCATGCAAAGTACCGAGCCAAACAGATCGCCGGCAGCGGAGCCATTCAAAGCTTCGCCTTTCTGTATCCATTGAGATCCTGACCAAGAAAAAACACGAACCTGACCGGAATCTCCGCCATTGACATCGTTTTCTGGTGCTCCGATAGCAACAGTGTTCGCATCAGACATACACACTGAAAAGCCAGAGTTCTCCCCTGTCTCCACGCCATCGATATCCGAACCTTTTTGAATTTGTGCGTGCAATGACACACACAAGAACAATCCCGAAAAAATAAATAAAACCCTTTTCATATCAATCACCTCTCTATTGGTTAGGCTGCAAAGAGAAGAGATCATACGACTGCAGGATATACGACAAATGCCGTAGTTTTTATTTCTCACTCAGAAAGTACCTCGCATAGATCGTTCTTTTAGCAGCGAAGCGAGTAGTGATGGATATTAGTTCCGGATAAAGGAAACTTCAAGACGGATTGTTAAATCATTGTCTTCCAATATGATTAGAGTGCTATTATCATCGGCTTCCGATTCCCACGGAACAAACGAAATTGCCGACATAAGGTCGTTATCACTACCAACGTCAGATGCGTCTAAATCATCAAGATCCCAAATGCGTATGGTGTAGGATTTCTCTAATTCAGTCAAATAGACAGGA
>JBJOIB010000017.1:0-2625 GCA_046047375.1 Bacteroidota bacterium | reverse complement strand
CGATGACCCAGCGTTGGTTCAACCGTTGATCGAGGTTTTTCGCGATCATCCATCGGAGTCTGTGAAGAACGAAATTCGAGAGCTGCTTTCAACCTTGAAAGTCTCTGCTGGAGAATCTGTGCTGTTAGACGCTCTCAAGAGCGATGAAAATACAGCCATTCAAGGTGATTTGCTCTATTTTCTCTGGCATTCAGGATTTCAACCTGTTGATGACCTTCACACTGTGGCTAAAATTGCCATCGAAGGTGAGTTTATGACGGCTTTCGAAGCCCTTACTTTGATAGAGAGCATTGGCGGCCCTGTGAATGAAAGCAGCCTGATGGATGCGCTGATGGTGGTTCGTGACTGGTTGTCAGCCAACAAAGAACATCCTAACCGCGAAGTTGTTTTTAGCATATTCCAAGCCCTCTCGGTCTTCGAAAACCAAGGGTGATTGTTACCTGACCTAACTTAATATCGTATCATTTTATGTCTGTTCAAAGCATTGAACTTCGCATCGCGCCCTTGCGCGAACAACTGAAAAACCACGCCCTTTATCAACACTTGCAGTCGGTTGATGACGTGAAATTATTCACCGAATACCATGTCTTCGCAGTATGGGATTTTATGTCGCTCCTCAAAGCACTGCAACGCCGCCTAACCTGTGTTGACGTGCCTTGGCTACCGGTGCAAAACTCAAAGATATCTCGGTTTATCAACGAAATTGTGCACGGAGAGGAAAGTGATTTGGATGTAAATGGGGAGCCTGCAAGCCATTTTGAAATGTATTTGCACGCTATGCAGGAATTAGGCGCAGACACCTCGGTGATTGACAGATTTGTTGCCTTGTTGCGCGAGAATGTTGGTGTTTCAGATGCCTTGGAACGTTCACAAGTGGAAGATGGACCTAAAAAGTTTGTTTCGTTCACCTTCGATGTGATTGAATCGCAGCAGCCACACCGCATTGCTTCTGCATTTACATTCGGACGTGAAGATGTGATTCCCGATATGTTCTTGGCCATTCTGAAGAATGCTGGCACTGAATTGTACAAGCAATTCATTTATTATCTGGAGCGCCACATTGAACTGGATGGTGACGAACACGGACCGCTATCGCTGCAATTGATTGACGAGTTGTGTGGCAACAATGAAGACTATTGGAGAGAAGCGGAAGAAACAGCTGTGAAGGCTTTGGAGACCCGTATTGCCCTGTGGGATAGCATTGTTTTAGCCATTCGAAAGGAACAGCTGGTAGGTTAAATTACCGTTTGGTTTTTAATCTTGATGCGTTTTTCATCGTCAAATTGATACCTTGACGCTGAAAACCACGCATGATGTCTGACCAACCTACTTTTCATTTAGGAATTACACTCGCTGGAGCTGTTAGCGCCGGCTGTTATACTGCTGGCGTATTAGACTATCTTTTTGAAACATTCGATCTATGGGAGCAAGCCAAAGCAGGTTCCCTTGAAGGCATTCAAAATACCGCTCTGGTGCCCCGACATAACGTGGTAATCGAAGCCATTGGTGGAGCATCAGCAGGGGGGATGTGCGCTTCTATGGCCGTATTGCACGCTATGAATCCACAGCGAAAGCCTGTGAGCACGCCTCTAAACACTCCCCAGAAAAGGAACAACATTTTCTACGACAGCTGGGTGCTTTTAGACGATGATCAACGAGAAACATTTGCTAAGTTGATGGATGTGAGTGATTTACAGTCGGGTAAAGTTACTTCATTGCTCAACTCGAAGCCCATTGATAGCATCGCTGAGCGAGCATTTCAGGTTTCGGGTGCTCTGCGATTGGATACCTTGCCTGCCTATATCGCCAGCGATCTGGAAGTTCTCCTATCTGTTACCATGTTGCGTGGCTTGCCCTTAGAAGTGGATTTCAGAACCCCCATCCGCGCGCGCGCGAAAAAAGGAAGGTATTCACCATCTCACATTACCTGGGAACATTACACCCTAGCCCATTTCAAACTTTCAGATGCAGACGCACGGCGAAAGGGCTATCTGTGGCTGAATCCTTTCGATGCCGAAGCTCGAGCCCTCATGTTAAAATGTACCATCGCCACAGGGGCATTTCCTATTGGATTGAAATTCAGGAAGTTCGAGGCCTCTGATTTTCCGGTCGACTACCTAAAAGAAGTGGCTGAACGCATTGTCTTTAGCCGGTTTGGCGATGAAGCTCACCATACAGATATTGAACAAGTGCGCGAGCAGATTCGAATGGAGTTTCAACCTCTTGAGCTTCCCAAAAAGTCGCAAGATAAATTAGAGCGCTTGCTCGATGGACTTCCCGGATCGGCCAATGAACTTGCGAACTATGCGGCGGATAAAATGGACTCAGCAGAAAATGTGGTTGCCGCGTTAAGTGATTTGCCTGATCACATTGACTGGGAGCGCTTGAAGGACGATTTTAGCTTTACCGCTGTAGATGGCGGCGTGATCAACAATGAACCCTTTGGAGAGGTGTTAAAGTTGATCAAGAACAAATTCGAACATGAGAATGAAAACGAACATCAGTCTTATGGTGTCATCATGGTAGATCCTTTTCCGGATCGCATGGATCGCGAGAAATCGGAGCAAGATGAACCATACAAGCATCCCGATGATCTTTTCGGTGTGGCTGGAAAGCTTATAAAAA
>JBJOIB010000016.1:0-9185 GCA_046047375.1 Bacteroidota bacterium | reverse complement strand
GGGGTGAAGGAAAAGGCTTGACGAAAGGTGCCAGAATCGCCCGAAGGCTGCAATCCGATCTCTTGAAATCGTGAAATAATGTAGTCTCCGGCTAGTTTCTCCCCACGGGTACCCGTTTCGCGGCCTTCCAAACTATCAGAAGCAAGAAATTCTACATCTTGTTTGATTCTATCAGCTTCCGGAACACTCGGCTTTCCGCATTGAATGAATGAAAAAGCAGCAACTGCAGCTAACGCAAAAACGGTATTTTGATATCTCATGGTTGTTTTATTCTCTCTTAGGGGCTCAAATTTCCTATTTTCGCGCAAACTTTTGACATACATTGATGAAAAGATATTTGATTCCGATTGCCTTTTTAGGAACATTGGCCTGCAATACACCCACAGAAGCGCCAATCGCCGTGGAAGAGCCAAAAGATTCTATAGTAGATGCCTTGCGCTATGAAAAAGAAGTGCATTTGGCCAACCTAAAGCAGCTCACTTTCGGAGGAGATAACGCAGAAGCTTATTGGAGCTTCGATAACAAGAGTCTCGTTTTTCAAGCTACAAATCCAGCTTGGGGCGCTGCATGCGACCAAATCTACATCATGAACCTCTCTGATGGCACGCCTGACTCCATTCCACCCGCTATGGTTTCCACAGGATTAGGAAGAACAACGTGCTCTTTCTTCATGCCGGGGGATTCAACTTTCCTTTACGCATCTACGCATTTGGCTAACGCCGATTGTCCGCCCACTCCTGAAAGGAAAGAAGGTGCGCCTTATACATGGCCTATTTATGACAGTTTCGATATTTTCGTTGCTGACAGACAAGGAAACATCGTAAATCAATTAACCAATGAGCCCGGGTATGACGCAGAAGCAACGCTTTCTCCGAATGGCGATCGCATTGTGTTTACAAGCTTGCGCTCAGGAGATTTAGAACTGTACACGATGAAAATCGATGGAACGGATGTTCAGCAAATCACCAATACTCTTGGGTACGATGGTGGAGCCTTCTTCTCCCCAGATGGTACTAAAATAGTTTGGCGAGCAAGCAGACCGAAGACCGAAGAAGAAATCAATAAATACAAAGGTCTATTGAACGAAGGATTGGTGGAGCCAACCCAAATGGAACTTTTTGTGGCCAATATTGACGGTTCCGATGCACGTCAGGTAACAAACCTAGGCGGCGCCAACTGGGCTCCTTTCTTTCATCCTGGCGGTCAAAAGATCCTTTTCTGTAGCAACCACACAAGTGAACGAGGCTTCCCTTTCAACTTGTTTATGATCAATGTTGACGGATCAGGATTGGAGCAAATCACCTTCGATGAACAATTCGATTCGTTCCCGATGTTCTCCTACGACGGTAAGAAACTTGTCTTCGCAAGTAACCGAAACAATGGTAGAACCCGCAGTACAAACTTGTTTGTAGCCGATTGGGTAGAATGACCGCAAACGAACCAAATAAAAAGCGCCCGGCCTGGTTGAGTAAACTAGGCTTGGGCGCTTTTCTTTTCTTTCTCTTAAAAGGATTGGCTTACATTTTCTTTGGTGGCGCTATCCTGAAAATGATTGGTTGCTGAATTATTTCAAGAAGCGAATTGTAAGCGGATATTTGTAGTGCTGACCATTGGATGCCGCTATGGAAGCCATGATCACACCGATTAAAGACAGTATTGCCAAACCTAGAACCAGAATAACTCCAATAAAGATCAACATCAAAATCATTGATCCAAGCATATAAAGGAACAACGAAATCTGAAAATTCAACGACTCCTTTGCATGGGTGGTCACAAATTCTGATTCATCCTTCTTAACCAAGTAGATCACCAAAGGCACAATGAACGAACCAAACAAGGTTCCAATATGCGACAACAAGGCTAGGTTCTTTTCATCCTGACTGGGTGCCGGCTTCTGAATATCGAATGACTCCATCTTTTTCTTTCAAACGTACAACGTTCAAGCTAATTAGCTAACATTTTTTGTGATAAACGTACCAATGTTGCGGTTAAAAGGATTCTCCAATGGTCAAATAAACAAAGGGAACTCCGCTACCACCAGCTGCATCCGCACGTAAGTAAATACCCTTGCTCCGATCAGCTAGAAATCGAAAGCCTCCGCCATACCCCGCTTTTGCAATAAAAATTGCAGTGTTCACAGGTGACTGAATAACACCCCATCCCGCAAAAGCGGAAACTCCAAACCGCCTCCAAACAAGCATCCTCATTTCCGACTGAATATAGGCAGCAGTTTGACCATAAAGTTGATTCTCATACCAACCCCTCAATTTTCGAGGTCCAGAAATCGATGGAGAAATTAAAAACGGAAGTGGCTCATCTGCATATTCCACAAAAAGCTGTCCGGCTAACACAAGTCGTTCTGACTTAGTTGAAAGATATTGCCGATAATCAAAGCGCATCCGGTTGAACCGCAAATCTCCCATATTTGATTGCCAAAATATTTCTAACCAACTCCCTGACTTCGGGAAAAAAATATCTTGACGTCGATCTCTCGTGACCATTATGGCAGGAGCGTGCACCTGAAATTGCTGCGGATGCTCAAATCCGTCAACGTCGAAAGCATTTGCTTCATACCAATACCTTACACCTGCATACCATTGAGCTTTAATAAGGCGCATGGTGCCAAAACGCAACTTTAGCTGATCGAATGTGTTCGTGAGATAATTTTCTGATGCTGGATCTGCATAGAAACGTCGCTCAAGTGAAGAATAAGCAACTTCGGCCTGCACAAACCAACGGCGCTGTTTGAAAAATGTTTGAAAAGGCAGGTAAACCTGATATTGCCCGCTTTCTGATACAGAAGTCGAAAGTGATATCAATGCTGGTGGTGAGACGGTATCTGACCGAGAAAGAAAAAAAGACGATGCGATAGCGGCACCACCGGTAAAACCATTTTCTGGAGTCCGATAGACGACGGGGAATCCAAAAATGGTAGCTTTCTTTTCTTGACCAGAAAGAAATCCTGAAATAAGCAACAACGAAATTATTACCGCGATTCTCACGCCTGAAAGTTACCTATTATGTACATCATCAAAAAAATACTTTACTTCGTTGAACGTTTTTCCACATTGCGGGTACAGCGTCGAAATTGAAAGATTATGCTTCTTCGGATTCGTTCAATACTCCTCATAATGTTTGCAACGGCGGCTTTAATGTCACTCGGTCAAACAACTGTAACTGAACAGAAGTCTCTTTCTGATGAGTATGTGGCATTGCAGCAATCATTTTGGAAATCACCTGAAAAGGAACTCTCTTCGGCACAAAGAGGTCAGCTTAAAGCCATCGTAGATCGCGCCACGCCGGGAACGTTCGACTATCATATCTTGAAATGCCTGTATGCTGAGGATCCTGTCCAAACAAAACAAGATCTAGACCAAGCAGCCTCTCTCAATCCCAATCACCCGCTCGTTCTAGTTCAACAGCTAAAATATTATCACATCTTAGGTAATCAAGCACAAGCTGTTGTGGTGCTCCAAAGCTTGAAAAATAGTGGTCGTATTTCAAACGACAAACTAGCCTACACCGAGGATGTGTTGAAGGGAATGCCTGTCAATGCAGTTGTCCTTACCAATGGCTTCGATGACACCTACTCCATGCTCTATCTTCAGTGGGTTAAAGGAATGCGCACTGATTTGATGATTGTATCGATAGACTATTATCGCTGTGCAGAATTCAGAAAGAAAATCGCCAATCGATTGATTATTTCAGAAGAGAAGATCAAATTCAACTCCAGATACCAATTTTGGAAATCGCTTAGCGATCAACGAACTTCGAAAAGCATCGTACTTCCTTTCACTCTTCCTCCTACTTGGCTAAAAGAAATTAGCGCTTCTACTGTTTGCGGAGGCCTCTATCTAATTCACCCCACATTCAGTAGTCCACAACAGCGCTTGCAGGCCTATCAGCAAATGACATTCGCAAGCACCTCTTTATCTGATAACTATTTGCCATTCTTGTTTTTCCTCAAACAGGAAGCTGAACGGTCGAATGCAGGATTGGTGGCCACTATTGAATCGAGAATACTACAAATTGCTGAAAAGAGTAAGCATCGCAATGATGTAAAAAAGGAGTTGGGCAAATGAATCTTTTCGGAAAGTCGCTCACTCAACTTTCAGATGAAGAGTTGTTCTCCAAAATACAGGAGGGCAATGAACGAGCCTTTGCCGAATTGTACAACCGATACAACAAATGGCTGATGCAATACTTTTATCGGATGCTGTGGAAAAACAAGGGAATGGCCGAGGATGCAGTGCAGGACTTTTTTACCAAACTGGCTACAAATACAAACCTGTATGATGGAACAAGAAGTTTTAAAACATGGGCATTCAGCGTAGCAAATAATATGTGCAAAAACCACTATCGCCACAAGGAAGTGGTCGATAGAGCCGCTCCGAGAATATCTCAGTCTTTGGAAGTTTCTGAAAACCAGGATGGAGCTTCTCAACAAGACCGCGATGTCTTCATGAACACCCTCGAGGAAGAGCTGATGCTTTTAGATGATGAAAAGAGAAGCACGTTTGTTCTGCGGTTTTTTGACGAATTGAGTATCAAAGAAATTGCTGAAGTCATGGATTGTAGCGAAGGAACCGTGAAATCCAGGGTTTTCTACACACTTCAGCATCTGAGCAAGCGATTAAAGCACTTTGAACACTTATTAAAGAAAGAATTGGTATGAACGAACTTCATAAATATGACCCCGAAGATATCGAAGCGCTGCTTTTCGAAAAAACCTTCGGCGAACTGTATCCCGAAGAAAAAGAATTCGTGCTTCGCCATGTAGCAGATGAATCTGAATACAACGAATTGCGAAAAACTCTACTTGTCCTCAAATCGCAGATAGCTGACGAGGGGTCCGTAGAACCGGGAAATCATGTGCGTAGAAATGCCATGGAAGCCTTCCGTCAGACGAAGAAAAGAAAGCAATGGTTCTCGTTGAATTTCTTCAGCTTTTCCCTCAATATTGACAATTTTAATCCAAAGCCGGTATTATACCTCGGTGTAGTTGCATTACTCTTCGGTGGAGTATTTTGGTTCATGAGCAGTTCTCCCGATGCTACAGGACTCCTTGCCGAACATCACAGCATAAATCATAATCAAAGAAACGTCGCAACAGACGGAGAAACGATTGTTCCAGAAGAAATGCCACCCTCACCCGCTTCCCAAGAGAGTATTGTAATTGCAGACCAACCTGAAGAACTTAGAACTGAAGTCTCCACCTTGGCAGATGACGTTGCTGAAACAAAGACAAGAGCTACCAAAGAAGAAGACTTTGATTATGTGGATCAAAATAGCTTTAGTGGAATATCTAATGCTGATGCAGTAATTACTACCAACTCAAATCCGTCAGTTCCGATTCAAGCCGATGACGTTGCTTTTTCTGCAATAGAAGAAATGAAAGTACCTGCCGCTGCTGAAGAAAGTATAGAAGTGCAAACAATAGCAGCGGTGTCAAAAGGTAGTTCTGCAGGCGCTGCTAGTCCAAAAGCCAGCCAATTGGTGGTTTCTAAAAAGTGGTTTGAATGGACAAAAGCTGCGTATTGATCAATCAAGAAACAACGCACGCTCTTCAAGGCTAGGCATTCTGCAAGAAGATTTTTTTCCAAACCATTGGTAGCGCCTTTTGGCAATGAATGAATAAACCGCATTTGCTATTGCGGTTGGCACGATTCGGAATATGACTGACAGCTTATACATCCCTCCCAAATCATACAAAATGTGCAGTACAGCTGTTGATTCCGAGAAAATAACACCTTGCCTGTAATAGACGATTGAACTGAGATTGGCTTGTTTCGATGGGATGATGTGCTGTGCTGTTGATCCTTGCAAAGGAGCGTATCGTAGCTTTATTTTGTGATCGTTCCGTATAAGAAAATCAACTGTGGAGTTGCAGAGATTGCAAACGCCATCAAAAAACACGATATTTAAGTGATCAAACTTCACCGTTCAAAGATAATGTGTAAAGTTTGGCACTATTCATGAGCGATTCAATAAAACTTCAGAAAGATGAAAAGGCGATTTTTGATGCTGGGAGTTCTGATTGTAGCAACTGGAATTCTCAGAATTGCAGAAAACAAAACGGCAGTCATCGAAATGGCTGCCGGTAAACATCCCAAAGGGGTGAAAATGGAATTGGAAGGACGTCCTGTTCCCATCTATCCGATGGCAGACTCGAATAACAACCACTTCCCTATTCTCTAACGATTATTCTGATGGCCCCTCGAGGGCCATCATTAGTTTCTGAAGGTCCATTAGGTTGGTGATTCTGAACCATTCCTTTTTTCCAAGCAAGGTCTTCGTTTCGAATACGATCATGAAACTTCCATCTTTGTTTCCAATAAAGAGGGCTGTAATATCGAAAGCTTGTGTAATGCCTGAATCGTAAAGTCCGCCCTCAAATCCTTTGATGGTTCCTAGGTCTTTTTGAAAGCTACCCTTTTCTTCCTGATTGTTAAGAACCCATTCATCAGCCTTTACAAGCAAATCATAAAAAGCTCGACCCTTATCGAAGAAGACATAGTCTTTGTTATAACCAAAACCGGTGTTATTGTAAACCCTTGCTGTCCCCTTGTAATCATCAAAGGCAACCCGTTGTGCAGAAACGGAGAATGCAAGACCTATAATTAATGCGGATAGTAGATACTTCATGGTAAAATTTTTCTCGGCCCAACTTAAAAAATCGTGCCAACTATTTCAATTTATTCAAGCCTCTTCCAAGGGCAGAACTGATGGATTCTTTTTCATAAAACGACAGACTGTCGAGCAACCCAGGTGCAGTTGAACTTACCCATTTGTATCCTGATATCTGAACTTCTTCGAGGGTGTCTCCTGTTACCAGCAGTGATGAAGTTAAACGCACTTCTCTTCCTTTTAAGTCGATCACCAAATCAGCCTCTTCAGAACGCCACTTGGCCGCTGTCAAATCAGGCAAGTCTTCCATGCTCTCTTCTTCAATCACTGCCCAACCATTCTCCAACAAAATAACATCCACCCCATTGCCGATGGTTCGCTGCACAAACTCAGCACCACCAATTCCTCTGTGATTGGAAGCTGAAGTGAAAGTTGCGTGCTTGGAGTTTTCATTAAGGAGTTGTTCTGGCGAAGGCCATGGCTCTTCTCCACACCCAAGCGCAACCAAAGTGAAAAGAAACAAAAATCGTTTCATGCGTAAATTTTAAGTGAAGATAATTCACCCTAGCTGTTTAAACTACGGTGGTAACAATATTTTATTCAACAGCGTTTCAAGACTCCAGAATTAAGGACGAATTTTGCAGCATGACAAACCACATAGAGTCCTTCTTGCATTTTTTAGAACTGAGCGGATTATTTGTGTTCGCCATGTCTGGGGTTCTCACCGCCGGTAATGAGAAAATGGACATGTTCGGTGCGGTAGTCATCGGATTTGTGACCGCCGTGGGGGGTGGAACTTTGAGAGATATATTGATTGGCAGCACTCCCGTTGGTTGGATGCAGAATGCCGACTATCTCATGCTTTTATCTGCTGGTGTGATAACAGCAATTCTTTTGCGTTCGCAAGTAGCAAAGCTGCAAAAGACCATGTTTCTTTTCGATGCCATCGGTATCGGTTTGTATACCATCCTCGGCTTGGAGAAAACGCTTAGCTTCGGATTGTCGCCGGCAATAGCGGTGATGATGGGAACTGTTTCTGCTGTGTTTGGAGGGGTTTTGCGGGATGTGCTTGTGAATAGGGTTCCTCTCATCTTTCGACGTGAAATCTATGCAACGGCCTGCTTTGCAGGTGGAATCGTTTACATTCTTCTCAAACAGGTTTCCGATAATCAAGTACTAAACATGCTCGTGGCAATGTCGGCTGTGACCACACTTCGTATCTTCGCCGTAGTAAATAAATGGAGTCTACCTTTGCCAGAAAAACATGATTAAATGGTTTAAATATATTGCGTTAATTGGTTTAATTCCAACTATTTATGTTGTAATTGTTCTTTTGTACGCGACCGCTACTGACTTCCAACCAGAGGCAGTCAAATCTTTGCCCGTTTTTGGCAACGCATCCACGGTAGAGTCAGACTCCATATTGTCATGTGTCATCTGGAACATTGGCTTTACCGGCCTAGGCGCTGAAACTGATTTTTTCTACGATGGCGGAAAGGTAGTCACTCAAACGGAAGATTTGGTAGCGAAAAACCGCCAAGGTGTATTGGATTTCGTTAAGTACTGCCATAATGCGTCGGCCTTTTTATTTCAGGAAACGGATAGCTCATCGAAACGATCCCACTACGTAGATATGACCCGGGTCTTGCATGAGATACTACCAGGATATGAGGGTACGTATGCAGCGAATTATGATGTGAAATTTGTCCCGATTCCATTCACCGACCCAATGGGAAAGGTGCATTCGGGCTTGGCTTCTTACTTCAAAGGTCGTGTATTAAGTGCTGAAAGACACCGATTTGACAGTCAGTTCTCCTGGCCACAACGCCTTTTCTTTCTTGACCGATGCTTTTCTAGCCATATTGTCGAAATTAAGGAAGGTGTGCGAATTTGCTTCATCAATACCCATTGTTCTGCTTATGATACATCAGGAACCATGGTCGCGAATGAAATCCAACGCTTGATGTCTTTTGCAGACAGCATCCATACGACTTTGCAAATACCTGTAATCATTGGCGGAGATTGGAATCAGTGTCCGCCGGAATATAACCCTGTTGATCCTAAAAAATACAACGAATACAAAGTATCAAACCAACAACTACCTAAAGGATGGAGTTGGATATCGGATACATCGACCCCTACAAATAGAAAATTGGATCAACCCTACATCAAAGGAAAGTCTTATACCAGTGTTATCGATTTTTATGCGGTATCCCCGGATGTTGAAGTTGTATCTGTAGAAACGGTGGATCTGGATTTCGCTTTTTCTGACCACCAACCAGTAGAGTTGCGCTTCATGATAATGCCGAAAGTGGCTGCCAATGACGCTCTATCCGGGTCTGAAGATACTCCTTGAAGTCGGGAGCCGTTAGCATCCCTTGTGATATGTAATCCATTGCACCAGTAATAACATGGCGTTGATTTTTATGGTCATTGGGCTCGCCAAAAACAACAATGGATAGGCTGTGCCGGTGAATCCCAAAACTTCGAATGAAGCTGTATACGTTCGACTGATACAAACAGGCGGCATCAATCAATACAATCGTTCCGCTAGAAAC
>JBJOIB010000015.1:0-8884 GCA_046047375.1 Bacteroidota bacterium | reverse complement strand
TCTTCGAGTGAACCTGTAAATTTTGAGTGGTTTGCAGCCCCAGGAGAAACAGTTGTTGAAAGCGTTTTACAGGGTTGGTATGGATATACATTCACGGATTCTGTTGGGTGTGTTTTTGTTGATTCCCTTTTTCTATCCGCACCTGAGCCTTTGCTTGTTGAGGCGAACACCACACCAGTGACGTGTTTTGGTTGGTCGAATGGACAAGCGGAAATGTTCATTGATGGTGGAACAGCTCCTTACACGGTGAATTGGGGTGATCTGAACTCGGCGGCGCTTGAAGGTGGAATGTATGAAATTGAGATTTCAGACAACCAAGGCTGTTTGACCACAGCGAGTTTTGAGATAACCTCGCCGTCAGCTATTGTTCCCGAATTAGCAGCGGTTGGTTGTGATAGCGGGGAGTTGTTTGCTGATATAGAAACCTCAGGAGGGATACCTCCTTATACCTGGTGGTGGTCGAATGGAAGCGCCAGTGAAGATCTAAGTGCTGCAGAAGGGGGGTATGTTTTAATCGTAACAGATGCTGTTGGATGCACATCACCGATTCTTCAGGTGGAATGCCCGAACGCCGTTGATGAAAAAGATGGACGAAAATGGGTATATCCCAATCCAGCTTCCACGAGTGTATTTGTTCCATGTGAAAGTTGCACTTACATTATTCGATCTATCAATGGTTTCATCATTTCGGATGGAATGACGAGCAGTAATAGTGCGGTTGATATTGGATCGATAGTTCCTGGTTCTTACGTTCTTACTTGGATTGAAGGAAGCAAGGTATTTACGAGTCCGCTTATAATATTAGAATGATTCTAGGGGGATAATACAATAAGTTCGAGTTCGGCTATGTTGTATATCAAAACCTGAGGTATGCGAAGTCTTTTAACCATCCTTTCTATATTTCTTCTCATTGGTTGTTCGTCTACCAAATCGGGTTTTGACTATCGTGCGCATGCACGGAAAAACAAAAAGTCTGCTGTTCGCTACAGTGGTGATCTGACGAAATATGACTGTCGGAAGATGAAATAGCGCAGCTCGTTCGGTATAATGTGCGTTTCGTCGAATTGTCTCTCATGAATGTATACTCTTGAAGTAGCTTTATACTGCTATGCACATAGGTCTACGCACGCTTCTGGTCATTTTCTTGCTTTTCGCGTCCACATTGGTGTCATCTGGTGGTAGCTACTTTTTCAATTCGATGTCGTATACCATCTCCGCGGAAATTGTAGAGGGATCTGAAGGGACCGCCATCGTTGAAATTTGGATGGGTTCAGTGATTTGCAAGGAAGTAGAGATTAGCACCAAAAAGTTCTCGCAATACGGCTATACCCAATTCATGCGCATCGGCAGTGAAGTGCACCCGAATATTCACGTTAAAGCCGTTGAGGGCTGCCCAGAAATTAGAATTCGACAACAACTTAACTATATGATTGATGAACGAGTAACTCGTTCTTGTGTGTAAATGCTTTCGTGTCGATGGTCGGCTCAACGGGTCTATTCGTCGGCACGAAAGGTTTAACGGCCGAAAAAGGCGAACAGCAGATAGGAACAGCCGTTAAAAAGAGTGTATTCAGGATTACGGCTCACCAACGGGTATAGCAACGCAGAATACAGATTAGGTTTCGTTTGTTTTATTTTTTTTTTTTGGAGCATGGACTCCGCCTTAACCAAACTTTTAACATAGCCCTAAGGGTATTTGTAGTGAACCTACAAATGTGCAAGAAGAGCTCGGAGTTTTCCGGGCTCTTTTCATTTCAGGTGGAATGTTTTTCCGAAGGCAAAGGCCATTAGACTGCATAGGAAAACCTGAATATTTCTTTAGTCGAGCAACCTTTGATAAGCATATGTGGTCTAGATATTAATTCCCTCGATCTGAGGATGGTAGGTTGTGTGGTTAGGAGTACGGGAATGACACAATTTAAAACGAGAACTCTCTATTTAGTTAGCGATATTACACCAACCAAAACCTATAACCATGAAACGGTTTTTCTCTACCCTTATCGCGTTGTGCGCGATCGCAGTCTCTGCATTTTCGCAGCCTTGCACAGAAAATGAAGTGCTCGTCAATATGACCACTGGCGCATTTGGAGATGAAGTAAATTTCAGTATATCGGATGAAAATGGGCTGACCTATCTTGATTTGCAATCCATTCTTGGTACCACAGCTTCATCGAATACTACCTACGAATTCAACCTATGTTTACCTGATGGTTGCTATACCATTTCGACAACGGATTCGTTTGGAGATGGATGGAATGGAGGGGTTTTAACGCTGTCTGTTGATTCGTCAATGTATGCCTACGGTTTGCCTTCAGGAAGCTTTGGGTCTTATGCTTTTGGAATCAATACAGAAGGATGTTTCACTGCTGTATATGGTTGCACAGACCCAGGTGCATTGAACTATAACAATGCTGCAAATGTGGACGACGGATCTTGCACTTACCCAATCGAGTGTGAAAACGGAGGTGATTTGGTTCAATTGTACGTTTGCACTTTCGGCAGCGGAGAATGTGTTCAGCTTGATATTTACAATCTAAACGACAGTTCATTGGTTTATTCTGTAGCCGGATTGTCGAACAGTGAAATCTTCTACACTGACCTTTGTTTACCATCTGACGGCTGTTTCATGGCTCAAATGAGCAACGGTTGCGGACAAACTGGTTGGTACGGTGGTTACTTCTGGATCAACAATGGAAATGCCCAATTGGTGAATAACTACTTGGATTCTAACTTGTCTAATGAAGAGGTATATTTCAGCACGGGCGGAGGTTGTCCGATTCCGGGTTGTACCGATCCTGAAGCATTGAATTACAACCCTCAAGCGAATCTTGACAACGGGTCTTGCCTATATCCTGAACCGTGTGATTTGAATTCAATGCAAATCGTCATGAACGTTGGTGGTTTTGGTAGTGAGACCAGCTGGATGTTGGTTGATGAAAACGAGGTAGTTGTGGCCAATGGTTTTGGTTATTCTTCTAATTCGATTGTTTCAAGTTCAGTTTGTTTACCGGATGGTTGCTACACGCTACAAATGTTCGATACTTTCGGAGATGGTTGGAATGGTGGCAGCATAACATTGTTTTACAACGGTCAATATGTGATTGGTGAATTGCCAGCAGGAAACTTCGGTCAAGTATTGGTGAATATCAATAGCACAGGTGAGTGCGTTCCAGCTCCAGTTTATGGATGTACCGATCCTTACGCGGAAAACTACAATGTGAATGCGACTGCTGATGACGGTTCTTGTACGTATCCATTCGCTTGTGAATCTGGAGTTGCTGCCAGTATGTATGTGTGCACGTTCTCCAACGGATTTGCTGTTGAATTTGATATCGTAGATGAAAGCGGTGCGGTTGTAGCGAGCGTAAGTGGACTCGGAAATGGCGCTATCGAATACTTTGATATCTGCCTCGATCCAGAACAGTGTTACCAGGTGAATATGTCTAACAGCATTGGTGCCAATGGATGGTACGGCGGTTATTTCTGGATTAATGCTGGAAATGTGCAGGTTATCAACGAATCGTTGAATTCTGCTTCTAGTGAAGAAACGGCATATTTCTCAGTGAATGGAACTTGTCCGGTTTATGGTTGTACCGATGCTGAAGCTCTGAACTACAATCCAGAAGCGGAAATTGACAATGGTACTTGTACTTATCCACTCGTTTGTAACGATGGAACATATGTGAGCGGAACGCTTCAAACAGGATCTTTCCCTAGCGAAATTTCTTGGTCAATCATCGGGCCGGATTCTACGTATTATTACGGTAACGCCAATTATCCATCAGGTGGAAACATCGAGATGTGCCTTGCAGATGGATGTTACACCTTGGAGCTATTTGATTCATTCGGAGATGGCTGGAACTTTGGAGTTTTGAATCTAAACTTACCTAATGGAACCGCTAGTTTCGGAATGGAAACAGGATCTTACGCGGTTTACGTGTTCGGAATTGGAGACGTGACATGTGAGGAGCCAACAATTTACGGATGCATCGATCCGGAAGCCACGAACTACAACGCATATGCAAATACCGATGATGGCTCATGTGTCTATCCATTCTCTTGTGATAGCGGAATGGTTGCGAACTTGTACATCTGCACCTTCAGCAATGGAAATGCAGTAAGTCTTTCACTGGCTGATAATGAAGGCAATGTGGTATATCAATCATCCGTGCTCGGTAACGGTGCGATTTTCAATACCAGCATCTGCCTAGATCCTGATATGTGTTATACAGCAAACATGTCGAACACAGCGGGACAAACAGGTTGGAGCAATGGATACTTCTGGATAAATACTGGTGGTATTCAAATAATCAACGAATCTTTAGATTCTAACCTGAATTTCGAGTCAGTGAATTTCAGCATCAACGGAACATGTGCGCAAGTGGGTTGCACCGATCCAACGGCATCCAACTACAATCCTTTTGCTACTGAAGATGACGGTTCGTGCGAATACGACGTTCCTTGTACTGACAACCAAGTATCAATTATAATTGGCACGGGCATGTGGCCGTCAGAAATGCAATGGAACGTGGTTGACGCCTCTGGAGATGTTGTTCTCAACGGAGGTCCTTACACAGCAACCAATACCACGCTATCATTTAATGAATGTTTGGCCGATGGTTGTTACACACTTCAGATGATTGACACTTTTGGAGATGGTTGGAACAACGGTGCAATATTCATTATTGCAGACTCAGTTTCAGTTGTAAGCGGACAATTGCCTTCGGGGAATTATGCGGAAATTCAATTCGGCATCAACAACGATTGCAGTGGTGTTGTACTTGGCTGCACCAATGAGGTTGCTCTGAATTATAACCCAGAAGCAACTGAAGATGATGGTTCATGTGTGTTTGGTTTTGGTGATAGCGAAGACTTTATCTTGTCAAGCCTCACAGGCTTTGATCCTTCTGTGGAATTCATAATGATGCCAAACCCTCATACAGGGAAAGGTTCTTTGAGAATCAACGTGAAAGAGCTGGCTGTGGAACAGGTTGCCACAACACTTGAGATGTATGATGCTCTAGGACGTTTGGTAACATCCGGATCCATTGGATCGTTGACAAAGAATGCGATGGTAGATGTTGCTTTACCTGAATTGGAAAGTGGAATTTACTTCGTACGTCTTACCAATGGAGGTTATTCTTCAACTGAACGCTTGGTTGTAGAGTAATTCTTAAACCGAAACAGAAATTTAAAGGGGGGCTTCGGCTCCCCTTTTTTATTTATGCCTAAAGGCGATGATTAGGTCGTTTTCATGATCAACTTCCCAGGCCGAGTCAGTCTTCAGTTTTTGGATGTGTGCGTCACGTTCATCGGAAGAGAGGAAGGGGAATATTTGTTCGTTTTTCATGAGTATTGCGACATCGGAATGTGAAGTCTTAAGTGGGAATTGGAAGATGTTCGATCTCAACGCTAAATGTGGAACAATGGGTGCCATTGCGCTGATTGAAAGATCTTGAGACAGGGTAGAAAGGTACGCATGTGTCTCTGATTGACCTGGTCGGTGGTAGTGGGTGGATTTGTAAAAGCGTGCATTGGCCTGATTGCTATTGTTCACAGGATTGTCCATCGCCTTGATACAAACAAAGAAAGTTGGGAAGAGTAAAGCCACAACTGGCATCCATTTTCTCGGATAATATCTTTCAAAAAAATCTGCACCTGCCACCACCAAAACGGGCACTAATTCGATGCTGTAATGCGCGATAGTTCCGCCAAAAAGCTCGTTGTCATGCCACATTTTTTGCAGCACCACAGGAACAATCATAAGTAAATACGCTGGTTTTCGAACGAGCAACCATCCGCCGCTTAAGGCGAGAAACAGCCAGAACTCCACTTTAACATCCCCTTCTGGCAGAACGCCATTGCTTTTGGAAGAGAAAATATGGGAAATAAGCGGTTTGAAGGATACCAGAGAAGGGTCTGCAATAAACGAAGTAACGATAGTGTATTTACCCAGGTTGGAAACGCTTGTTCCGTTCGAAAAATAGGGCATGATGACAAAGAGTATGGCCACAAAAGCAAGAAAAGAAGCGATGCTTTGAATGAATGCAACTTTGCGTTGGTGAGGGAAGAGGAAAGCGTATCCAGCGGCGGAAAAAGACATAAAGAGGGGCATGTTTTCTTTACCAATCCAAATGAAGCACAGAACAATGGTAGCGGCGATGGTTTTTTCTTTGCGCATCAGCACCCACCACAACAACCACAGCATAGAAGCTACCACGTTACTGTGGTAATCAAGGGCTAACGCTTGAGTTACAGGCCATAGAGCGATAAAAAATAGAATGAGTAAGATTTGAACCCGAGCATTGGAGGATGTTTTTCCGGTCCAGATCATTCCAGCGATCACGGCGAGCCATTGGATAATGAGCAGTCCCCACGTTTGAAACAAACCCACAACAGGTGCGAAGAGCCAGAGGTACAGGTCGAAGTGATCTGCAAGAGGCAATTTGTATTCACCAATCATTTCAAGAGTTGAGGGGACTCCGTGCAGGTAATTCCACGCGAACTGTGTGTATAGACCGAGATCAAGGGCATAAGTTCGAAAAGCGCAATGATTCGGAAAGGAGATAAGAGCGAAGACTAGGGCTCCGATGAGGTAGATAAGGACTTTAAGACTGCGATTGCTCAGATGGGGGATCATCTAGTGGTTATTGCCATTTTCCCGCAATTTACGGGTAAGTCTGAGTTTTTGGTACAATCTGTTGAGTGTGAATTCGAGGGCGTACATGGCGAACCAGATCGATGCCGTTATTAGCGATAACCCAGCAGCGATGTAGACGCAGGCATCGCATTGCCATTCATTGATGACATGCATCGCGACCCCGGCAATAATTGAAAGACCGAGGATTGCCGCGAAAGGGACAAGCATATCTTCAAAAATCGAACGTCGAAGTTCCCATCGGTCTCTTTGTTTGCGGTAGGATCTTTCTTTAGACGTTTCATTTCTACTGTATTGTCTGCGATGCTTTTGTCGTAGTTCTTTATTAGCAGAAGGGGCGTTATCAGCATGCATATACGTTCGATTTTCTCGAAATTACGTATGCCTATAATAAATGATTTGGAATGTCGACTATTCGACAAAGTATATCGATAGTCTGTTAAATTTCGGCGTCAGAATGAGAATTTTGAGCTTTTCTATGTCGTTTTTCGATATGGTATTTTCTACCGAACCACAGTTCTATTCCTTTGATAAGAAGCCATGCGGACATCATCAAAAAAGATACGATCATGATTACCCACATACAAATTGGGCAGCTCCACTTTGCCAAAAGGTGAACGAACACTCCTATAACGACAGTTATTCCTACTATTCCGGCAAAGGGGACAATGTATTTTTCGAGGTTTTGGCGTTTAATTTCCCAGGCTTCCCGTTTTTTCCGCCAGTTGCGTTCCACTTCATTTTCGCCTGAAATTCGATAGCGGATACGTTGTTTTACGCGCTTCTTTCGTCGTGATTCTTTATGTTCTGAGTTAATCTGGGACACAGGTCATTGCATCATACTACGAACGAAAATACGAATAAAAAGTACGTTCGAAAAAGCTGAGGATTAAATACATGGGCATACATGGTCAATTAATCGACCTGATGTTGTTTTAGGGCGAAGAGAGCTTCGGAAATGTGTTTTTGTGCCTCACTTTGAGAGTTAAAAACATGAGTAAGTCGACCCGATTTATCAAAAACATAGGTAACACGACCGGGGATTAAACCGAGCAGGTTAGTTGGGACATTGAAGAGTTTTCTCAGTTTTTTATCGGGGTCGGAGAGTAGTTGGTATGGCAATCGGTATTTTTCTTTGAATTTAAGGTGAGAAGCGGGACTGTCGCCGCTAACGCCGTACACAGTTGCGCCGAGTTCTTGGAAATCAGCGAAGCTATCACGGAAGGCGCAGGCTTCTTTGGTGCAACCGGGCGTATCATCTTTGGGGTAGAAATAGATAACGAGAGGTGTACCGATGGAATGCTTTCCGCCGAGTGTAACGAGTTCGCCATTTTCGTTAAGAGCGGTAAACTCTGGCAATTGGTCTCCGAGGTTCATGGTGAAGGATAAATTTAAAATACAGAATATCAATAACATAGAATTTTTTTTAAAAAAATTCGATTGAGATGTAACCCAAAGATACAACCTCCGTAATAGTGGGTAAGTTTTTTCTTGTGTTAATACACATTTATAGAGCAAGCATATTTTGGTTAAGGTGAGTCCCGGAAGCGTTCGGGACTTTTCTTTTTGGTGCATGTAGGAAAGTTCCTACGGGAGTATTCTCGGGAGTTCCTACGCATTGATAGGGGGAGAGATTTTACATTTACCTCATAAAGCAACGGCTTTTAAACAAGAGTTTTGGTCCAATTGGACGAAAGCGCAAAGGTTTATAGTAGTTAAGTATTTAAGTTAATTTGGTTAAGGTTAGGAGTCCCAAAAGCGTTTGGGACTCTTGCTTTTTAGGGGAGGGCTTTCATTATAACCAGAGCCCCCTTTCCGTTATCCGCAAAGCTGCCAAAGGTAGGTTTGTCGGGCTTTTCGGAGCGGTCATTGATTTTTTTTACCCCGATAATTTCGCCTTTCTCCCCGTTTTTCGTTTTTGGTCGCCTCTTTATCCCGTGTTATCCGGATGTGTGCCAAAAAACAGGCAATACCCTCACAGGCAGCGGGTTTCGCCGCTTGGGTTCATGATCATCCAATATGTAAAAATGGCCGTTTCGCCGAACTGTCTATCGCACCCCGCGTGCTAAAAACAGTGGTTGATGAAGGTCTGGAACAGGTCTCCCGACGATTCGAAATTTCGCCTGTACGCAAATTCGCTCAGATAGAGCTGCAGATGCCAGCTGCTGACCCGCTGGTGGATGTTGTACAACTTGTGCAACAATTTGCGAAAGAGCTTACGTTCTT
>JBJOIB010000014.1:0-4940 GCA_046047375.1 Bacteroidota bacterium | reverse complement strand
AAATCTGTTGAAATTACTTCAGCGCTTACATCACCATCAACGATTTCGCATATCGCCTTGTAGTGATTCAAAATGTTTTCTTGCCCAGTAATACCTTCTTTGGCCATCAATGATGGATTGGTGGTAACTCCGTCAAGTACTCCTAGATCTTGTGCTTCGCGGATTTGAGCGAGGTTGGCTGTGTCGATGAAGAATTTCATTCGGTTGAATTTTGCTGCAAAGATACCTCCCATTTCGGTGAGCGGCAACAAAATGTATTCACAAAACTACATCATTGTGCACATTCTGATGAAAACTACAGGGAATCTACTATGCATGAAGTATCTTTACAGTGTCTGTGATACACTTTCGACACATAGCGTTCCTTTTCGGTCTTTTCGCTGCCGTTGCCACGACTGCGCAATCGAGCAATCCGGTGGGAAATGCTTTTTCTTCCGGAAACAACTGCTACGTAGTTACGCCCAATCAGACCTGGCAAAATGGTGCCGTGTGGTTCAATGAACCCATCAACATTACTCAGTCGTTCGAAATCAACCTGGAATTTAACCTAGGGAGCAATGATGGAGGCGCTGATGGCATCGTTCTGGTTTTTCAAACCGTAGGAACATCAGCTCTTGGAATGGCCGGAGGCGGTATGGGCTTTGAAGGATTTGCCCCTTCGTTGGGGATAGAATTCGACTCGTTTCAGAACTTCGACATGGGTGATCCGGTGTTTGATCACCTCGCTGTGTTTCGCGATGGGGTGGTAAATCACAACCTCTCTCAGAATCTGGCTGGTCCGATTGCTTTGGGTCCGGGTGCGGTCAACTTTGAAGATGGATTATTTCACGGACTTCGCGTTACCTGGGACGCAGATACCGAACTACTGAAGGTGTTTGTGGATTGTCAGTTGCGCTTAGCAATGCCATTGAATCTTTCAACCGCGATTTTCTCAAATGCAACGTCTGTTTTTTGGGGCTTTACCGGGGCTACCGGTGGTATGTTCAACCAACAATCGGTATGCATCAGTCCGAATGCCGTAGTGGGCGATGTTGAATTGGATGTTTGTGCCGGTGAATCGGTGCAGTTAGATGTTTCAGTAGAAGGCGTAAGCAACTACACATGGAGTCCGGCAACGTATCTCGACAATGCCAACATTCCTACCCCTATTTGCACACCTGCCACCTCGGTAGAATACATCGTTACATACGAAGATGCATGTGGTGAAATTACCGAAGCAAACGTGGTAGTGAATGTGCAGTCGCCTTCCGTAAGTGTGCCTCCTTTGGTAGAGATGTGTGAAGGGGAGACAGCCAATATTACCGCCACTGGAAATGCGGATTCGTATGTTTGGAGCGATGGTCAAATCGGAGCGGTAGCGAACTACTCATCAGCTACATCCTATGAAGTAATTGCTTCACTTGGAGACTGTGAAGCATCTGCCTCAGGGGAACTCGTTGTATTCGAAAATCCAGTCATTCCAACGCTCGATGAGCCCGCCTTTTGCTTGGGGCAATCGGCAACCTTAGACGCGACCACCGCGGGTAACAACACCTATGAATGGTCTACAGGAGAAGAAACATCAAGTATAACCGTTGATGCGGCAGGAGATTACAGCGTTACAGTGACTTCAGATGCAGGCTGCACTTCGGAATCATCAACTACTGTTACCATACTTCCAAGCCCTGAGTTGAACTTGCCAACACTCGTTGAAATGTGTGAAGGTGAATCTGAATTGCTGGATGCCGGGTCGGGTGACATCTACTCGTGGACTACAGGAGAGCAAACTCAGCAAATTGAAGTAACCGAGACTGGATCTTACGGAGTGGTGGTCATATTGAATGGATGTGAGGTGGAAGCATCAACCGACGTGGTAGTTTACCCGAATCCGGCTTTTACTGTGCCAACCACTTTTTCCTTTTGTTCTGATACCATAGAGTACCTCGTATTGCCTTTGGAACCAGTAGTTTGGACATGGGACGGACAAGCGGTTCAAGACAGCGTGTTGTTGGATGATGGTGAGCACTTGCTTTCGGCCACATTGGGCGTTTGCTCCACTTCTGAAACGGTAGAAGTGGATGTGTTGCCTGAACCTACCATTGCATTGCCGGCTATTGCGGTTATTTGCGACGGACAAGCGGCTGAAATCAGGGCTACTTCTGTTTATGACATCACATGGAGTGATGGGTCGACCGGTGAGTGGCTGATCACCGATATAGCTGGTGTGTACACCGCTACCGCCACTGGTGTTTGCGGAAGTGCTTTTGCGGAAGTGGAGGTTTTTTCAGGTGCTTGTGACTGCCCTGTATTTGTTCCCAATGTGTTTTCCCCCAATCTGGACGGTATCAATGAAACCTTCAAGCCGTCGTTTGATTGCTCTCCTGAATACTATCGATTTGTCATTTACAACCGATGGGGGGAGGTGTTTTTTGAAACCAATGATTTAACCCAAGGATGGAATGGAGCGGGTGAACAACGTACCCATTATGTCCCAGATGGTGTGTATATTTGGCAGCTCAGCATGGAGGTGATGCTTTTTGACGGTCCCATGATCGTTGAAGAAACTGGCACTGTGCTGATTATGCGATAATTGCTATGGCCGGAAATTCGAAAATTGCCATTTATGGTGCCATTGGCGCCAATTTAGGCATTGCTGCAATGAAGTTTGTTGCTTCTTTTTTTACAGGATCAGCTGCGATGCTGTCGGAGGGAATACACAGCACTGTTGACTCTTTCAACGGGGTGTTGTTGTTATACGGAATCAAGCGTTCAAAGCGTGAGCCCGACGAAAAGCACCCGTTCGGATACGGAAAAGAAGTGTATTTCTGGTCGTTTATCGTTGCCATGTTCATCTTCGCTTTGGGGGGAGGAATGGCGATTTACGAAGGTATCATGCACATCGTGCACCCGCACGCTACAGACGACACCATGTTAATTTGGAACTACGGGGTGCTGATAGGAGCGATCTTGTTGGAATCTGTTAGCTTTTTTCTTGCTTTCCGCGAGTTTCGTAAATCCATTCAAGGACGTGGCATTGTGGAATCGCTGAGAGCCAGCAAGGATGCCGCAACATTTGCTGTTTTGCTAGAAGACACCGCTGCGTTGGTGGGATTGGTGGTAGCTCTGGTAGGTGTTACGTTAAGCGATTTGCTAAACATGCCGGAAATTGATGGTGTTACCTCCATAGCAATTGGTCTTATTCTTTGCTTCGTGGCCTTTTTCCTCGCCCGAGAGACAAAAGGATTGTTGGTTGGCGAATCAGCTACGGATATTGACTTAGATGGAGTGCGCCGCATTCTGGAATGCAATGAAAACATTGTTCAATACAACGGATTGAAAACCATGCACTTGGGGCCTGATACCGTGCTTTTAGCCATCGAGGCCGATTTTTCCGATGACTTATCCATCCATGCCGTTGAGGCAGAAATTGTTGCCATTGAGAAAAAGATTAAGGAACAAATTCCGCATATTTCTAAAATTTACATCGAACCAACAATTATAAAAGCATGATGCGATTTATAGGTACGGTGCTTGTGAATACCATTGCGGTATTGATAGGAGCGTATTTTCTTGATGGAGTGTCGGTAGACAGCAATACCAAGGCGTTCATTGTGGCCCTTGTAATAGCGCTGCTTAACGCCTTTGTTCGTCCAATCTTGATCTTCCTAACCATTCCGGCAACGGTGGTGACTCTAGGTTTGTTTCTCCTGGTCATCAATGCTGGAATCATCATGATGGCTGATTATTTTGTAACGGGATTCACGGTTAGTTCCTTTTGGTACGCCTTGGGTTTTAGTTTAATTCTTTCACTCATCACCTCATTATTTAATAAATTTGAGAAGCGCACTGAGCGTAGAAATAACCAGTACAATTCGTAATTATGGGACTTTGGGATAAACTGAAAGGGGAGTTCATAGACATCATCGAATGGTTGGACCCCACCAATGACACAATGGTGTACCGTTTTGAGCGGTATAACAACGAAATTAAGAATGGGGCGAAGCTCACAGTGCGTGAGTCGCAGATTGCCGTTTTTGTGGATGAAGGCAAAATTGCCGATGTGTTTGCTCCGGGAATGTACACCCTGAATACGGCTAACCTGCCTATTTTGGCTACATTGAAGGGATGGAAATACGGGTTTGAAAGTCCGTTCAAGGCTGAGGTTTACTTCATCAACACCAAGAATTTCACTGATCTGAAGTGGGGGACCAAGAACCCTATCATCTTGAATGATGACCGCTTTGGTATGCTGGAAATCCGCGCTTTTGGTACGTACGCTATACGCGTGATCGACGGTGGGAAATTCATCAAAGAGATTGTGGGTACTGATGGACAGTTCACGGTAGATGAGGTGGATGGTCAGCTCAGAAGCGTTGTGGTAACTCGCTTTACTGATGCGGTGGGCGAATCGCGCATTCCAGTTGAAGGATTTGCAGGCAATACCAACGAGCTCTCTGAGTTTGCACAAAAGGCCATGCAAGACGAGTTTGGTGCCTACGGTTTGGAATTGACCAAGTTCTTGATCGAGAACGTATCCATGCCGGAGGAGATCAAAAAAGAAATCTTCGAATTGTCGCGCCTTGAAAAGATCGACCTCGATAAACTTGCGAAATTGAAAGCTGCTAAGGCCATTGAAAAAGCCGCTGAAAATCCCGGTGGAGGAGCTGGAGCCGGCATGGGAATAGGTATGGGATTCGTGATGGCCAATCAAGTGGGAGGCATGTTTAACCAACCTACACAACAACCTGGCGCTGTTCCACCACCACTACCAGGCCAGGCGCAATACTTTGCAGCTGTGAACGGTCAGCAGGCTGGTCCTTTTGATATGAACACCCTCCGCGGTATGATTGCTTCAGGACAGATAACAACCGAAACCTTGGTGTGGAAACAAGGCATGTCGGGATGGTTAGCGGCTGCTCAAGTAGCTGAAATAGCTGCTTTGTTCGGTGCTGTTCCACCTC
>JBJOIB010000013.1:0-10717 GCA_046047375.1 Bacteroidota bacterium | reverse complement strand
TCGCCTATCAAGGCAGCCGGTTCGTACGTTAACAAGAGCATTTTCCACTCCAGAATGCGTTTTTTTCGAATGCTGTCAATCTCTTTCAAAGCAGCTTCCAGGTAGGCGTTTTCACGACGGTTGATGATGAACAGCGTGCTTTCACCCAAACGAAGTTTACTACCTTCCAAGTCAAGGAGTCGACGAGCATTGGTTGCATTTTGTTGCGCAAAGCCATACATCTCATTCACCAAAGCCATTTGATTGACCAAGGCATTGCGCTTTTGTTGCAATTCCCGCAACTTCATTTCAAGGTACAAGTCGGTTTGTTCAATCTTGAACTCTGATTTCCGAATGCCTGCGCGTTCTTTTCTGCTGAGGATAGGCACTTTGGCCGATAAGCCCACAACGCCATTGTTGCCGTTGATGGTAATCTGATCGGCAGCAGAAATGGCTTTAATGCTGATATCCAGATCGGGTTTAAGGCGTTCACGTGCCAGCATCAATTCAAGTTGGGCCTCTTGTCTTTTAAAGGCAATCATCTCCACAGCAGGGTGCAGCCAGGTAAAATCATCGTTCAGTGCTTGAGCAATATGCAGGGAAGAGGTGGAAGACCAAGACGTATCTGGTGCCAGTTGTTGACGTGAAAATTGATTGAATAACACATCATCCCACAGCAACGTGCCCGCTATGTTGTACCAGTCTTGAAAGGCAATGCGCGCCTCTGCAAGTTCTGTCAAACGTTTCACGTATTGGTTCTCTGCTTCAAGGGTATCCATAGCTGTGGCCGCACCCAGGCGAAATTGACCTACCACCTGTTTGTAGCGTTCTTGCGCGAGGTTCACAATGTCTTCACGCAGAAGGAGCTCATTCTGCATCGCCACCCAGTTCCAATAAACCTCTGCACCAAACTGCACGAGGTCGCGTCGCGCCAATTCCAAACCACGCGCTTCTTGTTCGGTTCGCAATTCGGTCTGACGCAAATAGGTTTGTTCAGGCGTGCGCAACAATCCATCTAAAACAGGGATGCTCAATTCGGTGAAGACCAATCCTGATTCGGGCGTGAAGGTCTCTGGATTGATGTAGGTGCCAATGCTTCTATCAAAACCTGTTTTTACGCGGATACCGGGCGCAAACTGCCATTCGAGCGCCGCTTGCCGGTAATCGTAGTACGACTTCCCATCAAAGGTTTTCGCGGCGTAGTCTCCTTTAATCATTGGGTCGAAGGCAGCGCGCGCACCCATGCGTTCAGCCATGGCTATCTGAACATCCAACTGCTGAATACCCAATTGAGGGTGCAGTCGAAGCAATTGACGAAGGAAGTCGAGCTCGTTTACGCGCACGGTGTCTTGCGCACTCATCCAAAGCGGCCAACAAAGAAGTAGAAATGCCAATCGCCTCATGCTCACTTTTTATCTTCTTTATCTGTTTTCTTCACGTCGGCGGCGGTGTAATATTCCGGTGGGAAGCCGTTGAGCTGACGCCACAATTCGTAGCCGAGAGGAACGTCTTTCAATAAGATCATACCAAACGCTCCTGATCCTATGCTCAAAGGCTGAGGCCAGCCTCCCTCAGACAAGTCAGGAGCAATGATGACGCGGTATTTTCCTTTGTCGTTGATCACCTGATCTACACTCACAACACGACCTCCGAAGGTGCCAACGGTTGCGCTCGGCCACCCGCTGAAGACAAGCGCAGGCCATCCATCAAACTGAAGGCGAACGTATGCATCGGGATGCATAAGCGGCACATCCATGGCGTTTACATAGAGTTCAACAGCTTCTGAGAAATCTACGGGTTGTATGGTGCAAACTGACTGTCCAGCCTTCACAATTTCGCCCACACCGCTTTGCGTTATCCGCACCACACGACCCTCTTGGGGGGCCAAAACCACGCGTCCCGTTTCACGTCGCTCGTAATTCGAGAGGGTGTTTTCCAGTTTGGTGAGTTCTTGCAAGGCTTCTTGCATGGAGGCTTCTGTGGTGGCCTCATCGCTGGCAATTTTTGCGATCTTATCAGCGTATTCTGCGGCTTTGCGGCTCACTTCCAACTTCGCCATGGCGTATGCTTGCAGATTTGCAGCTAGGTCATTGCGTGCCTTGATGTATTTCGCTTCCGATTGTTGATCGCTCATGGAGCGCGTTTCGTAATCGGTGGTAGAGATGAGTCCCTCGCGAAGCAATTCTTCAGCGCGGTTCAATCGCTCGGCAGCAATTTGTCGGTTCAGTCGCTCCTGGTCTACCATGGCGCTATCGGCAGATACTTTTTGGTATCCTTGCAATACCTTTAGCTTGGCTTGTTCAATCTCATTGTCTCGACTGCGAATGAGGGCTTCTTCTTGCTGCATCAACGCAGAAAGCTTATCGGAGTAAGCAACAATGGCTGCCCGCTTCGATTCAATTTGAAAACGTGTACGCTCTACCAACTGAGGATCGAGGTACTCTGGTTTCACTTCTTCCAACACCAGCAAGGTGTCTCCCGCAGCCACGTTTTGTCCTTCAAATACACCCCAGCGAACAATGCGTCCATCAATCATAACGTTGATTTCCTGCGGTTTTTTATCCGGATAACGGCTTATCACTTCTCCCGGAGCTTGCACGTTCTGTGTCCATGGCACAAACAGAGCGGCAACCACGAAGAAAAAGAAAAAGAGGAAGTTGCGTACGAAGAGCCTTCCAACTCCCGACGGCTTCAATCGCTTCATCGAAGCGGTGTTTTCGCCGTCAACGGCGATGCCTTGTTCTGAACTTATATTGAGCATGGCTTACGATTCTGAGGTTAATTGACCTTTGTCGAACCGATAAATGCGGTCGAAGAATTGGGAGTCGGGTGCGCTTTCACTCAAGAAAATAACAGCCCACGGGTGGAAAGGATCGAGCAAGTACTCGAGCATTTTTTTATGCCTGATCGGATCCGATGGCAGTTGTTCCGCATCGACCAAAAGAATATCCGGTTCGTCGATGAGGTTGCGCGCCAGAAGAATCCCCTTGGTAATGGTGGATGAGAGCAAGTTGGAGTAGGGGTGTACTCTCGTTACTTCTGCCTCTGGCAGGATGCGAATGTCGTTCATCAACCCAATCTCATTCAACACCTGTTCGATGCGCTCAAATGGAATGTCTTTGCGTCCAGCTTCGATGTTCTCAATGATGGTTCCGGTAATCAACTCATCGCGCCCCCATACTTCACCCATTTCGGTGCGCAGTTGTTTCAGGTTGATGGATTTCATAGACCGACCTTTGTACGAAAGGTGGCCATTGAAATCAGTAGTTCTTCCGGTCAATAGCTGCATCATGGTGCGCACAAACAAGGGGTGATCGTATAGAATGACAATCCGCTCGCCCCGACTGATGGTGAACTTTTTACACGTGATGGGCACCGAATAGGCCGATCCTTCCACGGAGAATTCTTCTGCCACGAACAATTCTTCGTTACTGCTAAAGCGATCAATCTCGCCTTTGTTTTCCAACGGCATATCGGTAACATGTCCTACCTTGTCGAGTGCTGTGAGCACATCGTAAACGCTATCGAGGTTGAGAATGATTTTTTCAATGGAACCTGTGATAAGGAGGATCACGATCTCTGCCGCCACAAATTGCCCAATGCCTATCTGATTGTTGATGACGAGCAAGGAACCCAACACCAATAGTCCTGCTGCAATCAAAAATTTAAAGAAGATGAGCGCGTAATAGTGGCGCACGAGGACATTGAAATGACCATCGCGTGCATCCAAATAGCGCAGGGTGGTCTTATCGGTGTTTTCTACGTGCAAATCGGTTTTCGGTGTCATCCGGAAGGATTCGATGTTGGCCGCGACTTCTTCCAACCAACCTGCTACCTTGTACTTGTAGCCCGATTCTTTGATGCTCGTTTCCAATCCTTGTGTCATGGTCATGCGAATAAGCACAATCACCAAGATGATCAACAACAAGTCGAATAAGATAAAAAACGGGTGGTACAAAGCCAACAATATCAATCCGAAAAACACTTGCAGAATGGCGGTAGAGAAGTCAATGACGAGTTTGCTGAGGCTTTTCTGTATGGTGATGACATCAAAAAAGCGGTTCATAAGTTCAGCGGGATTTCGCTTTTCCCATTCGTTGAAGCGAATACGAGGCAAGCGTAAGGCAAACTCGAGGGAAGCTTTTGCGAAGATGCGTTGCTGCAGGTACTCCACCAAGCGTTGCTGTTTGATTTGTAGCCAACCGCTCATCAAAATACCGATCAAAACGAACGATATTAAGACAATCCACGAAGTGCTAATTCTTCCAGCCTGAATAAAGCTCACGATCGATTGTATGCCAAGGGGTAGGGAGAGCCCTATCAATCCACCAAAAGCGGCAATCACGAAGATGCGGATAACAAGTACGCGTTCAGCCTGAAGCAAACGCATAAAGCGCTTCCAGGGCGTGTGTGCAGAATGACTCATGCCTTCAATTTGGGCGGCAAGATAGCAGTGGATTCGCTTCGTGCCAAGTGGGTTGGTTGTTTATTGCAAATGTTAACAAGAATTAGACAAAATTGTTCTGAAAAGGGCGTGAAATCAACATTTGCATAAAAAACATTGACATTGCTTATTGATATTATTAATGGATAAGGTCACAAAGGTTCGTTGCGATAAACCTTCCGGAGGTATTCCTCGCATTTGGAGGGTGAATTGCAGTCAATTCACAACGCATGTGCATCATCTTAAAAGCACTGGCAATTCTGCTTTGTAGTACAGGAAAGGGAAATTATTGATTGACGAACAAGCAAATACAAGATATACAGTTCAACTCTCTGAGCCTCACACCACCTTCGCCTTGCGCATCATGCGGCGCAAAAGGGCAGGGAAGAAGCGCTTGATGTAGATACCCAGAATTTCTTTTCCACCGATATACACCTCTGCTTTGTTCCGATGCACTGCCTGAACCATTCGTCGAGCGCACTCTTCAGGCGATAAGCCCTGACCCGTTTTTTCATCCATGGTGCCTTGGGCCTGGCCGTCGCCCACCAAAGCGTTTTTGGAAATGTCGGTGTGAATGAATCCCGGACAAACCATGGTGATGTGGATGTTGTCTTGAAAATGCTCTGCTCGCAACGCTTCGAAGTACCCATGCAACGCGTGTTTGGCCCCGCAGTATCCGCTGCGTAAAGGCGATGAGAAAACTCCCATCAAACTGGTGATGACGACAAAATGTCCGGCTTTTCGCTTCTGAAAATGCGGCAATACCGCTAGCGTCAAGGCTACGGTGCCGAAATAATCAACTTCCATCACCTTTCTGTTCACGTCCATGGATGTATCGATGGCACGGGAGCGTTGCGAAATGCCTCCGCTGTGCACCACGATGTCGATATGCGTTACCAACTGCAAGGCTTTTTCAACTGCGGCGGACATATCCTCGCTGTTTGCGAGATCAAGAGGAAGCACATGCACACGGGTTGGATCTGGAAATTCAGCCTTTGCTGACTCCAAGGCATCGGCCCGACGAGAAGACAGGATGACAATAGCACCCTGACGGGCAAATTCCATTGCTGTGGCCTTCCCAATGCCGGAAGATGCCCCGGTAACCCAAACCGTTTTGTTGTTGAAATTCATGACGTAAAAGTAACGTAAAATGCCCGTGAAGTAAAAAGAAAGGGCCACCACTGGCAGCCCTTCATTTCTTTTAGTACGCCTGATTAAGCGTCGATTTTCGCATATTTCGCATTCGCCTCGATGAAAGCACGGCGCGGTGGCACGTCATCACCCATGAGCATGGAGAAGATGTGGTCACATTCAGCGGCGTTTTCGATGGTCACACGGCGTAGGGTGCGGAACTCCGGATTCATCGTAGTATCCCACAACTGCTCCGCGTTCATCTCTCCAAGACCCTTGTATCGCTGCACGTTTACGCTGCTTTCAGAGCCACCTCCGCGCATTTCAGCAATGTAGCGATCGCGCTCTTCCTCGTTCCATGCATACGTTTGTCGGTTACCTTTTTTCACTAGGTAAAGCGGAGGAGTAGCGATGTACACATACCCTTGCTCAATGAGCTCTTTCATGTAGCGGAAGAAGAAGGTAAGGATGAGGGTTTCGATGTGCGAACCATCCACATCCGCGTCACACATGATGACGATTTTGTGGTAGCGCAGCTTATCCATATTCAGCGCCTTCGAATCTTCTTCAGTTCCTACACTCACACCCAGCGCGGTGTAGATGTTTTTGATTTCCTCGTTATCGAGAATCTTATGCTGCATGGCTTTTTCCACGTTGAGGATTTTTCCTCGCAGCGGCATAATCGCCTGGAAGTTACGGTCGCGACCTTGTTTGGCAGTACCACCCGCTGAGTCTCCCTCGACGAGGAATAGCTCGCATACGGTTGGATTTTTATCGGAGCAGTCGGCCAGTTTACCCGGCAATCCGCTTCCGCCCATAACCGACTTACGCTGCACCATTTCACGGGCTTTGCGTGCGGCATGACGCGCTTGAGCGGCGAGAATCACCTTTTGTACGATCTTACGTGCATCGTTGGGGTGTTCTTCCAAGTAGTAAGTCAACATGTCGCTCACAGCTTGGCTCACCGCTGCTGTTACGTCGCGGTTACCCAATTTCGTTTTCGTCTGACCTTCAAACTGCGGCTCAGCTACTTTTACAGAGATCACAGCGGTAAGTCCTTCACGGAAGTCATCACCATTGATCTCAAACTTCAGCTTGTCCAACTGGCCGCTGGTTTCCGCGTATTTCTTCAACGTATTGGTCAAGCCTCGACGGAATCCTGAAAGGTGGGTACCTCCTTCGTGCGTGTTAATGTTGTTCACGTACGAGTGCAGATTCTCGTTGAAGCTGGTGTTGTAAACCATCGCAACTTCTACCGGAATGCCTGCGCGTTCACCGGAGATGTGAATGACTTCGTCGATGAGGCATTCTCGGTTTTCATCGATGTATTTTACGAACTCCTCCAATCCGCGTTCAGAGAAGAAGTTTTCGGTGCGCGGATTGCCTTCAGCATCCATTTCGCGCTTATCAGCTAATTCGAGCTTGATACCACGGTTGAGGAACGCCAATTCGCGTAGGCGACTAGCAAGCGTATCGTAGCTGTAAACAGTGGTTTCGAAAATAGACTCATCCGGTTTGAACGTTACCGTTGTACCGCGTTTGCTGCTGGTGCCAATTTCACGCACAGGGTAGAGGGCTTTACCGATCGAATATTCCTGTTCGTACACCTTTCCGTCGCGATGCACTTCAGCGCGTAAATGCGTGGAAAGAGCGTTCACACAGCTCACACCCACCCCGTGAAGTCCACCTGAAACCTTGTAGGAGTCCTTATCGAATTTACCACCTGCACCGATCTTCGTCATTACCACTTCCAGCGCAGAAACGCCTTCTTTCTTGTGCATGTCGACCGGAATACCCCGACCGTTATCGGCTACGGTTATGGAATTATCTTCGTTGATCGACACAGAAATCCAGTCACAATGACCGGCCAAAGCCTCGTCGATAGAGTTGTCTACTACTTCATATACCAAGTGGTGCAATCCGCGAACGCCCACGTCACCGATGTACATCGATGGACGTTTGCGCACGTGTTCCATTCCTTCCAGCGACTGAATACTGTCTGCGCTATACTGCTTTTTTTCTTCACTCATTTTTCTGTCGTTTTGACCTTCCCGAACACGAAAAAAGACGGCTTCTGGCTGTCTTTCTCGGGAGTGTTCAAAGATACAACTTTTTTAAGGCTCAAAAGCGCGTCAATTCACGTGTTCAAGCGGAATTATCAACAGTGAATTAACAGAATTTGAGGTGATGGCTAAGGAACGTCATTCATTGCCTTTCAAACGGAAACAAACTGTTGAAAAAGATGCAATTCCGTTGGTAATTATCGGTCTTTGTCTGACAAAACATCCACAGCAGCCGATGTATATTTGGCTCAATGTTGAACGCGTCCAATGACTATCGCATTGTTCCTGCTGAACTCCACGTCGAATTGCTGGAGTACTTCTCCCGTTCCATCTATCGAAGCAACAACATTGAAGATATTTTGTGGGATATCTGCACCAATTGCATCCGACATCTGAATTTCGAAGATTGTGTGATCTACCTGAAAGATGACACAGGACAATTTCTTCAGCAGCGAGCCGCGTATGGTGAGGGCAAGTCTGCGGGTAATATGGTTTTGAACCCTATTGACATCCCGCTCGGACAGGGAATTGTTGGCACAGTTGGGTTGACTGGGGAGGCAGAGATCGTTGACGATACTACCACCGATAAGCGATACATTGTTGATGATCGTGCGCGCCTTTCAGAACTCGCCGTGCCGGTAATATTCGAAAATCAAGTCATCGGGGTCATCGATTCAGAACACTCCCAACGCGGCTTTTTCAATCCGTCGCACGTGCGACTATTGTCGAATATTGCAGCAGTATGTGCCCACAAAATTGCGTGGTTGCAAACCAACCATGCCATGCAATTGGCCGCCTCATTTCAGTTTTCCAATCCACACCCTACCTTGCGTATTGATAGGCAAGGAAAAGTAATCGACTACAACTTAGCCGCACTCGAGCTCCTTGTATCTATGGATTGGGATGGAGATATGATTCAGGATACAGAATGTCTTGAAGTACTTAAGAACATGAAGGTCAATGAGCCTTCATCATTCCTCGCAAACAATGGATTGAAGTATTGGAAAGTATCCTGTCTCTATGCAGAATCTACCCATAGTGTGTTTGTATATGCCACAGAAGTAACTGACTTGATAGAGGCCCGTCAGGAAGCCGAACAAGCCAGGACTGACAAGGCATTGTTTTTATCGGCGATGAGCCATGAAATCCGCACGCCACTGCACGCGATTATCTCGCTGACAGACCTTATGGCTCGCACAGCATTGGACGAGAAGCAGAAAGAATACATACGCATGCTTCGTTTCTCTGGAAAGAACCTACTCAATTTGGTAAACGATATTCTGGAATTCGAGCGAATTGATGTAGTTGAAAATGAAAACGCAGGATCGGCTTTTGAACTGGATAGCACCGTTGGAACACTCGTAGAGTCGTTCACCGGACTTGCCCAATCCAGAGGAGTATCGCTCGAGCATAACCTTCAACCCATTTCGCGGCTCTTCGTAAAAGGAGATGAGCAGAAAGTGACACAATTACTCACCAACCTCCTCGGAAACGCCTTGAAGTTCACTGATAAAGGAAAGGTAGTTTTAAATTCTGCTGCCGAGTTGGTCACAGAAACACGGGTGGTAGTTACGCTTCAAATTGAAGATACAGGCATTGGTATTCCTGAAGCGCGTTTGAACGATATCTTCGAAGCCTTCAAAGTAGGGCACACCGAAAGCCGTAAACGCGGAGGAACCGGTCTGGGATTGGCCATCTCGAAGAAAATTGTGGAGTCACTGAATGGTACCATTGCAGTGAATAGCAAGGAGGGTGTTGGTTCTAAATTCTCGGTCTCTCTTCCTTTCGATTTAGTACAGCCTGAATTTAACACCAACCGCGTTGATGCCCCCGCAGGTAGCCTGCATGGCCGGCGCATCCTTGTGGTAGACGATAACGAGGTTAACCTCCTGGTGGCTTGTACCTTCTTGCGCCAATGGGGGGCTGTTCCCTTACAAGCAGAATCAGGTTATAAAGCATTACAAATAGTGCGTCAAACCGCGGTTGATGCTGTTTTAATGGATATTCAAATGCCTGAAATGGATGGTATTGAGACGACAAAACTCTACCTCCAAATGACGGATATTTCGCATGCTCCTGTTATTGGCCTCACGGCCGATATTTACCCTGATACACATGATACAGCGCGTGAAGCAGGAATGGAGGATGTTATTACTAAGCCATTCAGCCCCGCTGCTCTCGCCGCAATTCTTGGACAACTAACCTGGGTTAAAAAGAATACGTAGCTCCCATCATGGCGTTGAATCGCTGCACATTGTACTGATTCCACTCTTGGTACTTAGCGAAAAGTAGGTTGTTAAAGCGCACCCAAGCAGAAATGCGATTGGTGTATCTGTATTCTACCCCTAAAGAGATGTCGGCATACGCTTTCAACTTCACATAGTAATTGCCATCTTCCTGCAACTCCGAGTCGCGATCTTGAACCTGTGAAAGCGCTCTGCGCTGTCCTACAGTGTGCGCATCCAAGTTCACCAAGAATTTATCGCCAAGGTTGTACTGGCTGCTCAAGGTGACTTTGGTAGTGGGTTGATACCACGCGAAAGCCTGTGTTGCCGGGGTGTACAGGAAATATTCTCCGCGGGCCAACATGCGAAAATCTTTGCTGTTGGATATCGCCACTTCTCCGCGCAATGTGAAAACACTCAGTCCATCATATAAGGCAAAAAAGCGGTTGCCTGGACCGTTGGTGCTATCGTTCACGAAATACAGAAAATCTTCATACTCCGTGAAAGAGACGCGAGCATTGAAACTGGTGCTCGATGTCAGTGTTCCGCGGATACCACCATACGCCTCTAATCTTCGGTTGGTGTTTTTAACATTGAAATCGCTGAGCACATAAGGGTTGTCTTGTGTAATACTCTTGTAGGTATTCAATACTGCGTTCCCCTCTACGCCCACGTAAGGCACAAACATGTCGTCGAGGATGCTGTAAGCGGCTTCGGCAACAGGATAGAAGCGGAAAGACCTGTCACTGCGAGCGTCTAGCCACAAGCCCATCCCGACTTTCACGCGCAAATTACCGTAACTGGTGTTCATTTCAGGCTGCACTTGTACCAATAAATTGGAGCGGTTTTTATCCGAGTCGTCAGCGAGAGATTTG
>JBJOIB010000012.1:0-3318 GCA_046047375.1 Bacteroidota bacterium | reverse complement strand
TCACGTAATCAGGAACAGAGGTCAACATAAACTCCCCAGTCTCAGGATGAACGGCCATCGCTCCGAAATCGCCTTCAACAATCGGAACGGTAAACGTACCGGTCGAAAGAGGCAAACGTTGAATACCACCATTGAGCACATACAACTCATTTCCAGCCGAATTTCTCTCAATGTAGGTAGGGTGGTCGCCTTGATCACCTACGTTCAAAATGGCCGTTACCACAAAAGAAGATCCGTCAATGCGCATCAATTGCGGCTGGGTTTCAGAGGTAATGTTCCAGTTAGCATCGTAATAGGTATGTCCTGAACACAACACCCATACATTGCCTTGGTAGTCTGCCTCCATAGCAACCGGACGGTCTCCAACTGTAATGGTTTGAACAACGGCATCTGTCAAAGGATCAATCACGGTTACTGTATTGTCATAATCCCATCCCCCGCTGTTGGCCACAAACACATGGGTTCCATTGTATGTCATCTCTTCAGGGCCCTTCCCCACAGGAATAGAACTGCTGATTTGGCCAGTGGTGAGATTCACTATCATCACCTCTCCATCAAAGCTGCCATTCGTCAGATAAGCCTTCTGCGTTGTGAGGGGCAAAAAATAGCGCGGGTAATCACACCCGGTTATCACACCCAATGCCTGTTGATTCGCCGCATTGGTAATGTTCACCTTTTGACTGTTATTCATAACGATGTAACCCTTTCCGTTGAATTCAGTGTAGTGTTGCAGCACATCGCCCGGGCCGGTTCCATTTGCTGTGGCGTAGAGGTTCTCTTTCACAACTCCTGCATCCGACACCCAGAAAACCTCGGCGTTATTCAGTCCGAATGTGCCTTCACAACCAATTACAAATCCTGATGTTATCGGAGTTTCCACGACCTCTTCTTCAGGTTCATCTTTCTTGCATGCAGCAAGGATGGACATTACCATCACCATCATTACGCCCTGTTTTGCAAACTTCATTGGTTCCATTTCCATGATATTGTAAGGTTTAACACCCTGCCTGGAGTGGCTGATACGGCCGTTCTGTAGTCCATGATATTGGCCACATTCAAACACCCCGATGCAAAGGTAAATTGGTTATTTAACTTATAGGTTAGAAACACATCAAAAAGCAACAATGCGTCTTGATGGGTCCGCTGTTCATTCAAATTGTTTGGACGGAAATTGAGCGCTGAGTAGCGCGATGCAATCATCGCTACCAAAGACTTTCTTTGCATTTGAAAAGAGGCTCTTCCCATCACTCTGGGGTAAAAGTGAGCTAACACGCTCGATAGCCCCTGTGCTTCTTGTACGTTCACTGCAATCATTGGTGCGAACAATGTTTGCCCACTCTTAAAGGATAAATCGATTTTGGCAGAAATCCCCTTTACATCCACATTAGACTGATTATGAGCCGAGTAAACCCCATCAAAAGGAACCCACATAATCATTTGCTCCATGTAACGAACGTAAGGTTCAATACTCCAAGATCCTTTTACTGAACGCATCATTCTGACGAATTCCGATCGAAAAGTCACCCCAGACTCAGGCAAGAGTTGCCGGTTCCCGCCCGGGTTCCAAAAAAGCTCATTGAGATCCGGATAGCGGAAAATCCTGCCAATGTTCATATTCCACACTATATGCCGCCCCCACCAACTAAAAGCTCCATCCGGAATAAAAATGGCAGCCCCTTGGCCTACATCGTAACGCGCGCCTGCAGCCAAGCGCATACGCTGTGCTGAGTAATTCAAACGTCCTTGCGGTCCAAAAAGCAACCGTTCAGACACCTGTCCTTCTCCTGACACATTGAAAGCGCGCTCATTGTTCACGATGAACCCTGACTCCAATTTCCAAGGTCCTCGGTGGTACGCATAATCAGCCTTAACATACCTGCGTTGCATGCGCAATTGCGAATCTATATGCGGTTCACTATTAGCATGAGGTCTGTCTGTATAATGCTGGTACTCATCGAACCACCCTCCGCGAATCGACGCGTCTGACCTGTTTTTAGAGTACGAAAGCGCCATTACAGTACGTAAAGATGAATCGCGCTGCATGGCCAGACTTGCCTTGTAACTACCCAACAACGCTGGAATCTCGTAGGCACTCTTTTGAATCCACGCGTGGGTTTCGAGTTTCAAGAAGGATCCAATTGCACGATAAAACGACAACCGACCGGCCATGCGCTCAAAGTCGTTATGTCCCTGTGTTTCAACGGCAGAATCGAATTTGTACGGATCGCGGAATGTGAATCTATTTTGCAATTGATCGCCACTGAGTGAAAGATTTAAAGACCCTTTCCTTACAGGTACATTCCCCACAATCGCCACACTAGCGTTCATCATGGTTGATCCACTTGCCACAGCACCAAAGGACTTCCTGTGTATTTCTTCACTTTTTAATTCGAGCACTCCCGCTGCTCCACCTGGGTTCTTGCTGGTCTCCGTTCGATCGGTGAACATAATAGTCTCGAACAAAGAACTTGGAAGGCTTGAAAGATCGGTCATTCCAAGTCCGGGATTGTTCAATGGTACTCCTTCCCACAAAACAAGAAGATGATCTGGCTGCAAACCGCCGGTCATTCCCGATATCAAACTACCGGATGGACCATAAGACCGAAGATTCACCAACGACCCGTATTGCAACACCTCTCCTACCGATTGCAGTTTCAAACATTGCCTCACAAGTGTATCATGAGACAAGGCAGAATAATGCACCCTTGTAGTCACAATAGATGCCTCAGATAGTACAAATTTGGGAATAGAATCAGAAGGTTCGCCCTGAGCGAACAACGATATAAAACAAGCACAGAATGCCAGCAGTTGCTTCATAATCTACTGCGCGTTTATTCCCGAACGCGATCATTAGAGGGTTATGCCTAAGGCAGGTCTTCTGACTTGTTTCCGTTTTGCGCCTTCCCGTTAAAACAGTGGCTAAAATGCAAAACGTTGAGTGAAACTTACAGCTGCGGGTACAGTTCCGGACTTTTACCGGATTCCCTTTTAAACTCTTGCGAGCACCAAAAGCACGACAAAGGTATAAAAAAAGAAAGGCCTATGCACGTTTGCATTGACCTTTACTCGGGATCGTAATGATTAAGCGATAACCATTTGAATCAAGACAGGGAAAACCCCTTTACTGAGAACCTCCGGACTAAGAAATGATGAATCTCTAATCCAAGTCAAAGATGCAGTGAATTGGCTTCCCCCGTGTTAAGCTAATGTTGGGTGATGTTTAAGAGTTCGGTCTAGGAAACATCGAGTTACCTAACTAGATCGTTATCCAGTTGTTTCTGCAGTGAGCAACTCTTTCATCGCGCATGATTCCAGAGG
>JBJOIB010000011.1:0-3183 GCA_046047375.1 Bacteroidota bacterium | reverse complement strand
TGCGCGGTAAGATCACCATCATCGGCATTGCCAAAAAGCTGGAAGAGATCTATTTCCCAGGCGATTCGGTGCCGCTGTACATCGACAAGCGTTCGGAAACGCTCAAGATCATACAGCATGCGCGCAACGAGGCGCACCGTTTTGGCATTACGCACCACCGAAACAAGCGCGCCAAGGCCACGGTCAAGTCAGAGCTTACCGACATCAAAGGCATCAGCTACAAGAGTTCGCAGCAGTTGCTATGGAAATTCCGTTCGGTAAAGAAGATCAAGGAAGCCACCGAGGCCGAACTGGCCGAGGCCGTTGGCAAAGCCAAAGCGAGGATTGTTTTTGAGCATTTCCACGGGGAAGGGTAAAACGGGAAAATGGAAAACGAAAAACGTATCTTCAGGCCATGAATCAAGTTTTGCTGGTCATTAATTGCTTCCCTGTTGGCCCTCCTACGCCTTCTGTGAGTTTTGGTGATTTCGTTATTGCTGCCGCCTTGCTTATTGTGTTTTCCTTGATTTTAATCTATTTGCTTAGTAATCGTTTTAAGAAAATTGAAGCAGATTCGGTGAATGAGGAGGAACCCGCGTTTTACGCATCTAAGAACATTTTCGGTCTGGATTCGAACACGTCAGATTCTTTCTCAAATCAATTGCCAAGACCAACACGATTCAAGAAAATCCAGATTGTGATGGCGATAATCTTGATAATACTACTCGTATTTGCCGAATCATCCGATTTGTTGGTTTATGACTGGTGGAACGGCTATTGATGCGAGCAGTCTGCCCAGCGGCATCTATCTGGTAGAGGTGCTTACACAGAACGGCCAGCGCTCGGTGCAGAAGGTGGTGGTGGAGTAAAAACCTCCAGACCCTCATGGCAAAGCCACAGCGAAGGTGGTTTTCGAGCATTTTCATGGGGCTTAGAGTTGCAATAATGGGATATAATTTGGTTTTCAACTGAAGATAAGTTCATGGTTCTTTGCATTAAACAACCGAATCATGAGGCGTTTACTTATCCTAATTGTCGCAGTGCTCCTTTGCGCATCAACCGATGCGCTTGCGCAGCTTTCGTTTCAGATAAAGCGGATAGAAGGCCATGGAAACATGGCGCGCAACTTGGAATTTGTAGATGGTTCACACGATTCTCTTTTTGTGTCGTCTGCAAATCGCATTTATCATCCATTATACGATTTCAATAAGGGGCCGATAAGGGTCGAAGTCACTAACGCGTCACTGGTTCCAGCAGGTGAAATACGTGTAGCACTCGATGGTGTTGATTCTACCTCAGAATGGAAAATGTACGTGGTGGGAGGTACGGACACGATCTTTTCTTCATCGACCATTGATATTGGAGACGAACAACTCGTTCCGCAATGGGGGTTGTTGGTGCAAGTTCAGCAGGTCGACAACTGGACCAGTGACTGTGACTTTATTCTCGATTGCTCCATTGAACAACAGCCAGACCCTTGGCTTCGGTTTTTCATGGATACGGATGAATTCAATTACTCGAATTGGATTAGGTCTGGAACGATGCAAGATCAAAATGAACCTAGCCTCTCAGATTATCCGGGAGACGATGATGAGTGTTTCGAAAACATTCTCGAAGGAACCTGGGCTCCGTGGAAATTGACCAATCATGATGACAGCGTGGCCTCCCCATCTTGGGATAAATTCAAGTCATTGAACGACATTGAGAATACTCATTCCGTTGACCTTATCATCACACCTGATCAGACTCGTTGGACCAGGTGTCCCGTAGTTGAAATTGCCGATGACTACTTACCATCAGTTGGTGGTGCAGAACGTTTCAATCTGCGCATGTCGCCTTCGGTTGATCAAAATGGTAATCCTGACGCTTCAGGAACGTTTGGCATGAGCTGGTTTCCAGGTTATGCTATCAACGTTGAAACGGGTGAACGTCTGAATATGGCATTTGGTGAAAATTCATGGTTACAGGTCGACAATGGAACGGACATGATCTGGAATCCAACCTCAACGGTTGAATCACAAACTGGAGACCCCATCCTTGGAGGGGGTCACTACATCTATATTTTCGGACATAATGGAAACAATCCAAATGACGATGTCCCATTGTATGATCAGGGCGCCTTCATCTATGAAAAGCTGAGCGAGAACAACTACAGTCCCGGTGACCCAGCCAAAAGAAGAGTATACAAAGACGCTATGTGGGTTGGAATCCCACTTTTGGAGAGCGGACACAACTTGCTAGAGTCAGAGGTAAGAATCAAACTCCGCGTTCGAAAACCGTATGTCGATTACCAATGTCTTGACAACGTTGTGAATCAGACTCACCCGCTCTATTCATTTGAAACCAGTGAAATGAGTACGGCAATTATGCAGGTCATCGATATCGAATCTTTGCGCATCTACCCCAACCCCGCGACAACCAACCTTACCATAGAAAGCCGCACACCGCTTACGCAGGTTTGGGTAAGGGATGTGGCTGGTAGAGCCATAATGAATGAGACTCTTCGCTCCGCTCAGAGTGACAAGAAAACCCTTGATGTCAGCAGCCTGCCCAGCGGCATCTACCTCGTAGAGGCGCTTACACACAACGGCCAGCGCTCGGTGCAGAAGGTGGTGGTGGAGTAAGCTCTGCTGTACCCTTCGACTGCGCTCAGGGTACGGTCTCCGATTTCAACGCCCATCTGTGAAATACTCGCCCCTCTTCTTCCGTTCACGGCACACTATTCGCTCTACCTTCGGAAAAACACAAGCCATGTCACGAACACTCATCCTATTTGCTTTCGCCTTGCTACTTACACCTTACGCCTACAGCCAGCACACCGTCATCCTAAAAGACGGCACCCAAAAGAAGGGCGAGGTGAAGTCCATCCAAGGACCAACCCTTACCATGATGCACAACGCGCGGCCCGTTGAAATGCTGGTCTCTGACATCCGCACGGTTCATTTTTACGATGAGGAGAAGACGGCCGCCCTGCCCGCCATCAGCAACCGTAAGAAATTCAAAGACGGTTTCAAGGAGTATGAATACGAGATGGAAGGCCGCAAGATGATCAGCTTCCCGAAGATCGGCCTCGGCACCAAAGATGAAGGCGTGGTTGTGGTGGAAGTGACCATCGACAAATACGGCAACGTGCTTCGTGCCGAACCGGGCGCACCCGGTACCAAGACCACAGACGACAAATACCTGTTCGTGAAAGCACAGGCC
>JBJOIB010000010.1:0-6769 GCA_046047375.1 Bacteroidota bacterium | reverse complement strand
AAGTCAGCGCATCAAAAACCTCTTCTGGCAGCTTTGCGGATAACAGAGAATTGGAGAAAAAACGAAAGCTTTCAAACAACACCCCTTCGCAACTCCACGCCCCATGCGCCTTGGCGGCTTTACGGATAACATGAGGAGTGATAAATGTCAACGAGCTTCTCGATCCATACAGACTTGCTATAACGCGCAACAACATCCACCCGAGCTTGCTCCCCAACCCGCGTTCTAAGATCCTCAGAATCAACAAGATCACAAATAACCGCAAACCAGTCTTCTTCTTTTTGAGCTAAATATCCATTTTTCCCATGCTCAATGATCGAACTATTCACACCTACAGGTGATGCCACTGTTACCTTGCCTGCTGCCATGTACAGTAGAGCCTTCATTCCACATTTGCCTTTTGCCCATTCATCGTCAGGCAATGGCATTAGTCCAATATCGAGATGATTCAAGTCCTCATTCTCTCTTTCTTTACACCAAGGTATGTAGCGAATTGATAACTCTTCAGAATAGCTGGATTGCGCTCCTATGGTAACAATCTCTATCTTATCACCGTAACGCTCACGAAGCTTTCGCAACACCGGAATGATTAATTCGAAGTGTATAACTGTTGTCATGCTACCACTCCACCCAATAGTAATGCGTGGCTTTTGGATGGAAATTGGCTTGTGAATCAACTCGTCAATCGTGGAAGGGACTACATAAACATCCGAATTATATTGAGATGCAAATTCAGCTAAGTAGGCATTCCCTGCTGTTACAGCCTTGCAATGAGGTAGAATTTTGCGAATCTTATCCGGATTTTTTAACCACGCTATGGATTGATTAGCTTTTGAGACATCCCTTATCCATATCGCATCATCAAAATCAAAAACAATCGGAATTCCTTTCCAGATGACAATCCGCTCAAAAAATATTGATCGCGATGGTAAGGCCTCACGAAAGATTACGACAAGGTCGAATTTGTGCAGTCGAAATAGGTCCCGAAATCGAATCCAGTAGCTCTTTATTCCAATTTGAAATTTTCGCAGGTAATTGCCTTTCTTGTAAAAATCGCGATCATCTTTTTCGTTCAACAAATACGATAATTCACACTCGAATCCATGTTTTTCCAACGCATCGAAGAACATCTCAAAGCGAAATCGCTGCCCTGGAGCCCGTCCTGGACGATGTGACGCTATGAATAAGATTCGCTTCATGAACGTTCTGATTTACAATGCCAAAAGGGAGGATTTTGCGAAAAAGTGATGTTGATCATCCCAGCGTTTGCCAACATTGAAGATATGGCTATTTTGGAAAAACGTTGCTCCAAAGGCGTACCAAATCTATCTCTGGCATCATTGCGGATAACTGAAAATGACTTGTCCCAATAGTAGGATAGAGGCAGCCTCATCGCAACCGACTCCCCAAAAATCCTAACAACCCTCACCAAACTAACAAGCGGAAAATAAACGAATAACGCTAGTGCATCACAAACCACATTCTTTACTACCGGCGTCTGCCTGCTGATTAATTTTCGCAATACCTCACTCGCGGCATGCATTCGCCGGTAAACCCAAGAGCGATCAGATAAATCGTAGTATAAGTACAAAAGCAACTTCCCACCTCGCTTTACCTGCATGCACACGTCTCTTAAAGCGCCTTCTGTGTCAGGAATGTGGTGCAGAACGCCCAAGCAAACTACCAAATCAAATTGGCCTGGCGCAAAAGGTATGCTGTCTGCTGATGCCTGAGAAATGCGAACATTCGATAGATGCCCTGTGTTCCGCGCGGCTACTAAACAAGCTTCACTCGGATCTATAGCTTCTACGTGCTTCACATATCGCGATAAGTAAATGCTCCAACGACCACTTCCGCAACCCACATCTAATGCACTCGTTACCGCGCGCAACTCTTCTTTGGTAAAAACATCAAAATACTCATCACCGATTCGGGTGATCTCCTCTTCCGTGAAAGTGTCAAAACGCTGCCACTCATCTCCGAATGACCGTATCGTATCCACATCACCGTTTGACCCCCCTCGTAAAAAGGAAGCAACGCCTTCGAGATACCCATCAGGTTGCCTCGAATAGTCAATCATCACAAATGCTCCTTGATGTAATTGAGAACTTTAACCATCAAATGTGCGCGGTCTTTCCCGCGAACATTGTGGGCATGTCCCGGATATGCAAAGAAATCAACCTGTTTTCCTTTATCTATACATGCTTTCAAAAAGGCCATGTTGTGCTGCATGACAACTACATCATCGGAAGTTCCATGAATCATCAACAGATGCCCATTTAGATTTCCCACATATTTCGTCAAATCGGCATTGGAATAACCCTCCGGATTCTCTTCGGGTGTATCCATATACCGCTCCGTATACATGATTTCGTAATAATTCCAGTCGATAACAGGTCCGCCTGCAACGCCAACCTTGAATAAATCTGGCTTCTTTAACATTAACGATGTAGTCATAAACCCACCGTAACTCCAGCCATGAATAGCCATCCGATCAGCATCAACGAAAGATTGCTGTCTTAAGTAATTAACACCATCTTCTTGGTCTTCTAGCTCAATAGTACCCAGATTACGGAAAATAGCCTGCTCAAATTCACGCCCACGATGAGCAGAACCTCGTCCGTCTAAACTAAATACAATGTAACCCTCAGCCGCCAACGCGTGCATCCAAAGTGGTGCACCACCTAACCAAGAATTGCTCACTAATTGCACGTGCGGACCGTTGTAAGTGTAAACAAGCACAGGATGCTTTTCTTTCTTCTTCATGTTCGGAGGAGTTATCATCCGACACCACAAATCGGTTCCATCTGTTGCTTTTATAGAAAAAATGGTCGTCTCACCAATCTCATAGCCTTCAAGTGGGTTTTTGGAATCGAGCAACATGCGAACACGCTTGCCCTTCAAATCAATCACCTCCGACACCGCCGGCTTCTCCAATGACGACCAACGGTCAATCAACAAATTTCCAACGCCAGATAGTGAACCCGAATGAACTCCGTTCGATTGGGAGATTTGTGTCATCGACATGGTTCCCAAGTCTATAAAGTAAAGCGCCTGTTCTGTTGGATTCATTCCCTGCGCTTCTACCACAGCTCCTTTTCCCTTTTTGCTGAATCCAACAAAAGAACGAATCGCAAAAGGAGCGGTTGTTTGACGTAGAAGATCACCCTTTAAATTGTACAAGTACAGGTTGTCATACCCACTTCTCTCTGAAAACCACAAGAATAAATCACTTTGTCCAGGTAAAAAGAGGGGAGTATGCTCTGGTTCAACATATTTCGGGTGGTCTTCACTGAACATTACCCCTAGTTTTTCGCCGGTTTTGGCATCGAATCGCACGAAATCCATGTGGTTCTGTGCGCGATTGACAATGGCTGCCAAAATATATCTGCCATTCGGTGTGAAACAAAGGTTGGTGATATAATAATCATCACTCAATCTTCCCTCTGTTACTTGCAGATAAACAAGTTTGCCGGAGGCTAAATCATACACGCCCGCTGAAGCCAACTCACCATGTGAACCTGCCATGGGGTATTTGATAAAACCCGGACCAGCCGGTGTTTTCGTATAATCTACCAAAGGATAATCGGTGACTTTTCTCTCATCTTTCTGATAAAAAGCTAGCATCGACCCATCTTCAGACCAAAACAATCCTTCAGTAATTCCAAACTCAGATCTTGCAATAGCCTGCCCCGCAACGATCCCTTCCTGCAACTCTGTCACACGATGCTGTTTACCAGCATGCTGCACATACACGTCATTTCCTATTGTGTAAGCAATGGCACCGCTCCCTTCGTGAAGCTTAATGGTTTCCATCTCAGAGGTCTCGCTAATCCAAACCTGCCCTGTGCGCTTCATCCAATTGCATGTGTAGTATTGAAGCCCGTCTTTGTAGTAAAATTCGTTATCATTCAACCAGCTTATGTAGGGCATTCCTTTCAATGCCGATCCTGTTATGGCATTTATATCAGATAAACTCAATGACCCTTTCGTTTTTCCCTTGGCATCCTCGATAACCAATGAATTGTCTTTCACGTAAGAAATGAACTCCAAGGTTGGCAGCCACTGCAATTGTGAGAGATATTCAGGACGAAAAGTGCTTCCTTGTTTCAGCACAGCATCTTCAATGGATATTTTCTGACCAAGGCAGATGGATGCAATAAAAATGAATGAAACCGCTAGAATGATGCGCATGGTGTTGTTTTTTGCCAAAGATAAAAGGATTACGGAATTATAGCGGATGCTCGAACCCGCTTGTATAATGATTTTGCTGGATCATTAAATGCGCTCTATCACGAAAAACATTGAGATTGTACGACTCAATTTCTGACATAAACCACCCATTTTTGCAATGTCATATGACTTTGGTCAGATGACCTAGTTATACCCCTCTTTCAAATCGCTTTGTACCATGATGTCTGATATATCAACACGTGCGGATATAGAATTGCTGGTAAATACATTTTACGGTAAAATCAGAAATGACGCATTCGTTGGCCCATTCTTCAATGAAGTTGCTGCCGTCGACTGGGATCAGCACTTGGTGAAAATGTATGCTTTCTGGGCAAGCATTTTATTGGGTGAAGGAACATATCGTGGACAACCGATGAGCAGTCACCTTCGATTGGATCAGCAAAGACAAGTGTTTCGCTCGCATTTTGACCATTGGATGCTCCTCTGGCGCGAAACGGTGTTAAGTCTTTTTTCTGGGCCTGTGGCCGATGAAGCAATCGCTCGAGCTGAAAACATCGCTATGCTTACGGTGTTTAAGTTGGATAGACAGCACAAGGGACTTTTGTAAGTCTTTGTTTATTCTTCAGAAGTAGTCAGACATTTATGTTCTCACGAAGATGTGTATCTTCGCAGTATGCCACACAAGGTTATAGTTTCCGACAGAGCCCTGAATTCCTTTAGACGATTGCTAGAATCAGTCAAGTCTACCTCGTTGGTGGGTGCTGAAGACGCTCGAACGACGGTCGTCAATCGCCTTCGCAAATTGACGGTGAATGCCACTGGCCAGTCGAGAAAGGCTAATTTTGAGACACTCGATGGAGAGTATCGCTCTGTGCTTGCGTGGAACTATCGCATATACTACAAAGTTGAAGAAAAGCGAATCATAGTTCTCGATATGATCATCGATGCTGAGAAGTAAGACTCACTTCAAAGGATACCGCATCAGATAACCATAACTTTCAGGGCCTAAATTCATAATCAAGTCCAAAACGGATAAGTTGGAAATGAAGCCATTCCTGTCTTCGAATACTTGTGGATAGGCAGGACTGCTTTCAGAACTCTTAGATGGTTTGAACATACCTCGTAAATCCTGGTCCTCTGGTGATGCATCAATAAAGTCAGAACTGAACGTTGGAACAAAATCGCTGCCTATTGCCTTCAATGCCCACCTCAAAGCAGCATCATTAAATGCTGATAGCGAGGCATAGTCAGCTAGAAATAACTCGCTCAGTTCCGATTCATAATGTATGTAATACGGACTCGGTCCGTAGGATGTAGCCAGTGTTCTCAAAAACCTGCGATTCCAACCATCCTGAATCAACTCGATATCCTTCACCGCTATCTTTTCGCCTTTTTGGCCTTTAACGGTCAAAGTGCATTGAAACAGTCCGTTGGGTCCACAAATATCGAAACGATTGCGCCAGGTCTGTTTCTGATAGTGCTCTCCAATATCAATGATACATCCTGATTGCAACAAAGTAGCAAACCAGCGCAAATTTCCGAAAGTAACGAGCGGAAGTATGGTCATTACTGAACCAGTCGGAACATACGATTCCATCGAATTCGGCTCGAACCATGCTGTGCAACATTTTCCTTGGAGAACCAAGTGAAAACAGCTTTACCTACGACATGTGTTTCAGGAACAAAGCCCCAGAAGCGAGAGTCGGCAGAATTATGACGGTTGTCACCCATCATCCAATAGTAATTCTGCTTGAAGGTATATTCTGTCACGGCTTGGTCGTTGATGTAAACCTGATCACCCTTGACCTCCACCTTGTTTCCTTCATATACTTCAATCACTCGGCGATACAATGGAAGTGTTTGAAGATTAATCTCATACGTCCACCCATCGGCAGGAATGGCGATGGGGCCAAAATTGTCGCTAGTCCAAGTGTTGTAAGGCGCAAGAGCTGAGTTCGGAAAAATATCCAAGATGCCTGCAAGAGAAGACACGTCCTCTCTCATAATGGTGTCTAACACGTTCATCCCAATCAACTGCTCATACTCTGCGTTTGTAAGTGCTACTTCTGAATAGTTTTTCTGTCCGTTACCCAATGAACCAAAATCAAGTTCTGTCAGATCAAGTGCTTCACGAACTTTTGCAAGCATAGAAGGCGACTTCAAACGAAAGAAATAGTTGAATTGTACTTCAGTTGGATTGTCAATGTGTTTTTCATTGATATACAACTCGCGGTCTCTCAGTTCAATGCGCTCTCCCGGAAGTCCTACGCAGCGCTTGATATAGTTTTCTTCCTTGTCTATCGGTCTCGCTTTTACGCCAAACTGTTTTTTGTAGGCATCCCGAGCCATCGCATTGAATCCTTCAGGATCGGTTAAGTACTTTTGAATATCGTTCCCGGCAAAAGCAATTCCATTGCGACGAATGATGGCATAATAGTCATGCCCAGCCAATCCCGGATCCACGAAAATGGAGTCACCATGAGGGAAGTTGAAAACAACGGGGTCAAATCGTTCTACCTTGCCAAAACCAGGCAGTCTGTAATGAGGCAGCTCAATCCATTCAAGGTAGCTATTC
>JBJOIB010000009.1:0-3776 GCA_046047375.1 Bacteroidota bacterium | reverse complement strand
TCTCCTGTTCAATCACCTCTTCAACTACCTCTTCTTCGTCTTCACCTGAATCAAATGCCTGGCTCAGTTTGTTTTTTCGGCGCCAGTTGTCTTCCAGGGGTCTATCGCCCCAGAAACTCACGAAGTTCTGCTTGCCTGTTTCACGCAACTGCGCATTGTATGGCCAAAACAGCCCTTGTCCGTCATCAATGATGCCCGCCTCTTGAGCCGCCAAGGCCGCTGCTTCCCGACGAGTTTCTTCCTCTTCAACCATTTTGCGGCGAATCTTCGACACTTTTTTGAAGAGTGTTTCCTCATCGAGGCCGCACAAGGTGAGCAAACTATCGGTGCCACTGATGGTCTCCAAGTAGCCCACGAGCTCTGTTAAGCTTTCTGCCTTGTTTTTAACATCCAAATACCTTGGGTGCTCCTCACTGATGTTTCTAAAGGTGCTGTCGTAATAGGCTTGAGCCATTGGGTAGTTACGCTCATCCAAAAAGATGTCGGCCAAACGAATAAAACTTTTGGTCTTCTGTTTTTTGTTGCCCTGACTTACTTCAACCGATTTCTCGAGGTAATCAACTCCAATGTCGCGGTGGCGTTCTTCCAGCTCCAAATCGGCCAAGGCATAGTAAATCTGATCTTGGTATTCCAGGTTCTTCTCGTCTTTCAACATCTTGAACAACGATTCCTTGATTTTCTCTGAGCTACCCCCTTTGCGATCGTAGGCCAACGCTTGTCGAATCTTCGCATAAAAAGCCATTTCATACTCCGGCTTGAGTTTCAACACCGTGTTGTACAGGTTGATGGCTTCTTGTGATTTGTTCTGTTGCTCCATGAGCTGCGCCAGAATAAATGTTGGTCGGGCGCGCAGTTTTTTCTTTTTGATGTACGGCAGCGCGTATTCAATTTGCGCAGTAGCCTCTTTCCACATCTCCTGACGAATGAAGTAATCGGCATACACCAGGTGCAGTTCTGCCTTTTTCTTTTCATCCTCCACGCCTTTTACCTGAATGGCTTTTAGCATGGCGTTGTTGGCACGAGACATATCGCCTGTCGCCATGTAGCACCGTGCCAACCATACATTGGCTTCCACCTGCACATCTGGCTCCTTGTACTTCCTGGTAACGAAGAGGAACATTTCCTCCGCTTTGAAATAGTTGGCCTTGTAGAAATTCGCCTGACCAATGAGCATGTAGTTCTCATCAATCCACTTATTCAGCTCAGGATGTTTGAGGTTTTTCGCTTTCGACGAGGTTTCAATTTTATGGCGATCGATGACTCGAGAACTTTTTTCGATGGTGCGCTCCATGAGCGGATACACTTTTTGCGCATCTTCTTCTGTGCCATAGAAATACACAGGAAGCACCTCATCGTAATCGTCTTTATGTGTTTTAGCTAATTCCATATCGGCCTCACGCATGGCCTCTTTCGCATAGAAATAACCGTTGTAGCGTGCCGTTGTGTTGTGGAACTCACGGTACACAAAGCCGTCTTTCTTGTTGGTACAAGAAGCGACTACCACCGCCAACATTGCGGCAAAAAGGATACTTTTCGTTAAACTATTCAAACGTAAGTTGTTTGATTTCGGCTATTCTAAAACTGTAAAGCAGCAAAAATATTTCAAATTTTCCGTTTTTCTTTGTGCTTTTGCGAAAGCAGCCTATAAAACATGAAAAAGTGAGCACCCGATCGAAGAAATTTTTTCGTGCCTTGCGGCATGAATACCGATTGTCTTTACTCAAAGAGGCAAGCTACGAAGAGCAGTTTTCGCTGCTTCTCACCCCGTTGAACGTCATTCTGCTGGTGGCCGTTTCTTTCTTAATTGTGGGAGGCATTACGTACGCAGTTACAGCCCTTACGCCGTTGAGAGAGTATGTGGTTCCGGGATACATCGACGAGGGTTACCGGAAGGATGCGTACAAAGCCCGGTTATCTGCCGACTCTTTGCAACAAGCTTTCGCTATTCAACAAAACTATCTGAACCAACTGCACGCCATCCTATCGGGCAATGCCCCTATCGATACGCTCAACGCTGATCAGGCAGAACCTGTTTCTCCGCTTGGACTCGACTTTCAACTTTCCGAAACCGACTCGCTCTTGCGGGCCCGCATCGCTGAAGAAGATCGCTTTTCGTTGCGTATTTCAGGCAGCGGAAGTGTTGAAAGTCGCCCCACACGTGGATTCTTGTTCAAACCTGTGGATGGCTCCATATCTGCACCTTTCGATGCCGACATTGAACATTACGGGGTCGACCTCGTTGCACCTGCCAACAGCGTTATCTCTGCTGCGCTCGATGGAACGGTGATCATGGCTAATTTTGTTTCAGACGGCGGCCACGTCATCATTCTACAGCACGAAAGCAATTTGCTCACGGTGTACAAACACAACTCGGCCCTGCTGCGCGAGGTTGGCGAACAGGTGCGCGCTGGTGAATCGATCGCGATTATTGGAAATACTGGTGAAAACACAGATGGGCCTCATCTTCATTTTGAAGTGTGGCAACGCGGTGTTCCAACGGATCCGTTGCAGTTCCTAATCCTCGATGAGTGATTACTCGATTAAGAGGATGTCGAAATCTACCAAGTCTACGAATTTTTGAATCTGTGCATCGATCTCATCGGTGCTCAAGTTCATCAGCCGCTCAGGTCCAAATGCTGAACAGGTGAATGACGCCATGGCTGAACCGATGATTACGGCGCGTTTCAGGTTGTCGAACGACAAATCGCCCGTGTGGGCCAAGTAGCCAATAAACCCTCCAGCAAACGTATCACCCGCGCCTGTTGGGTCAACCACCTCTTCCAATGGCAAGGCCGGTGCAAAAAACACTTGCTCTTTGTCGAACAACAAGGCTCCGTGTTCACCCTTTTTGATGATTAGGTACTTCGGCCCCATCTCTAGAATCTTCGCTGCTGCCTTTACCAGAGAATGTTCTTGCGACAACTGACGTGCCTCTTCATCGTTGATGGTCAACACGTCTACTTTCTTCAACACCTCTTTCAGTGGCTCCATGGCGATGTCCATCCAAAAGTTCATGGTATCTAACACCACGAGTTTCGGACGAACTGGAATCTGCCGAATCACCTCCAATTGTACTTTAGGGTCCAAGTTGCCCAGCATCAAGTAATCACAAGGTAAATAGCTTTCAGGAACAATCGGCTTAAAATCAGCCAAAACGTTCAAATCCGTTACCAAGGTATCGCGCGAATTCAAGTCGTAATGGTACTTACCCGACCAGAAGAACGACTTCTCGCCTTGCTTGATTTGCAATCCTTCTAACCCGATTCCTCGGTGCTTCATCTCCGATAAAAAAGCCTCCGGAAAGTCGTCTCCAACCACCGAAATAAGGTTTGATCTTTTTACGAAGTAGCTGGCAGACAGGGTAATATAGGTGGCTGCTCCCCCTACAACTTTGTCGATTTTTCCGAATGGCGTTTCGATTGCATCAAAAGCAACGGTGCCCACAGCGATTAAACTCATGCGAAATTTTTCTGCAAAGATATTGTTTTGAATCAAACTTATGCGTAATATTGCACCCCTGTTTAACGCAGGGTAAATTCCTCCTTAGCTCAGCTGGTTAGAGCATCTGACTGTTAATCAGAGGGTCGCTGGTTCAAGTCCAGCAGGGGGAGCATCCAAAGGGAGTTTTTTGACTCCCTTTTTTCGTGCCTATAATTTTCGCCGAGGGTGGTAAGAACTTGTACAAGCAAGAAAAGAAAGTGTAGCTTTTTGTATTTTGGTGACTCGCTCTAGGATGCTCTGACGAATTGGTCATTGACCGAATTGAGCGGTAACAT
>JBJOIB010000008.1:0-5641 GCA_046047375.1 Bacteroidota bacterium | reverse complement strand
TACCATCATCGTGAACCTTATTATTCCGAGCATTGTTTGCCTAGCTGCCCCGCTTATCATTTCTTCGTTTACGATGAAAGGAGAAGTGAAAAGACCAATTAGAGCCGAAGGCCTGGAGCATTACATCAATCCAACCACCCCGTTTGAGCGAAACCTAATCTTTGCCTTGGGTATTGGTGGACTATTGTTTGTGCCCGTTTTCAAAACGGTTACGCATTTGCCTCCTTTCATGGGTATGATGCTTTCGTTGGGTGTTGTTTGGTTGGTGACGGAGATCATGCATAAGAACAAAAACAGCGAAGACAAAAACCAGCTTTCAGTTATCGCGGTATTGCGCAAAATTGATGCTTCAAGCGTACTCTTTTTCTTAGGTATTTTGTTGGCTGTTGGAGCTCTTCAAGAGGTAGGACACTTATTGGTGATGGCTGATTGGTTGCGCACCACGTTGAATAACGTTTTTGCCATTGATTTGGCCATCGGCTTACTTTCTGCGATCGTAGATAACGTGCCATTGGTGGCTGCTTCTATGGGGATGTATGAAATTGTTCCAGATGCGATGGCAACAACCGAATGGGCGAAGAACTTTGTGCATGACGGCGTGTTTTGGCAGTTCCTGGCGTATTGCGCAGGTACGGGAGGTAGCGCCTTGATCATTGGTTCTGCCGCCGGAGTTGCAGCAATGGGCTTGGAAAAGATCGACTTCATTTGGTACTTGAAGAAAATCAGTTTATTAGCATTGGTAGGCTATCTAGCGGGCGCTGGGGTCTACTTCCTCATGTTCAGCTAAGCTATTAAGAGACCTGTTTTAATAACCTTTTTCAAAGAATTATTGCGGGGCGTCATAAAAGGCTAATTTCAACGTTCAAAATCAAACGTTGAGTATGAACCTGCTTTTATTTGTACAATCCGGCCTTACCGTTGACGGCTCACTAGAGGCGACCGAGACTACCGCTACTGCATCGAACGAAATTGAAGTATCCATTCTCCAGCTTCTCATTGATGGTGGATGGTATATCATGATTCCGCTCGCCGTTTTGAGTGTTTTAGCCATCTACATCTTCTTCGAACGCTCCTTTGCAATCAGCAAGGCGATGAAAGAAGAGAAAGACTTCATGAATAAAATCAAAGACTACATTCACGAAGGAAAACTGGATAGTGCGAAGAACCTGTGTGGCACCACACAAACCCCCGTGGCTCGTATGCTGGAGAAAGGAATCAGCAGAATCGGAAAACCCCTGAAGGATATTTCTGTGGCCATCGAAAACGTTGGTAAGTTGGAAATCTACAACCTCGAGCGTAACTTGGGTACCTTGGCAACCATAGCAGGAGCTGCGCCCATGATTGGATTCCTAGGGACAGTAATCGGAATGGTACAAGTGTTTTTGGAGATGGAAACGGCCGGCACGGTGAAGGTAGACGATATTTCATCAGGAACAAAACAGGCTATGATCACCACGATTGTCGGACTCATCGTAGGTATCATTGCATACATGGCTTACAACTACCTCGTTACGAAAGTGTCTAAGGTGGTGCACCGCATGGAGGCATCAAGCATTGAGTTCATAGATATTCTAGAAGAACCTGGAAAATAAAGGCCATGAATCTCGGACAAAGAAGCAAAATCAGTGTGGAAGGAAACATGTCGTCAATGACTGACTTGGTGTTCCTACTACTTATATTCTTCATCATTCTTTCTACGCTAGCATCAAATGGCGTGAATGTTGATCTGCCTGAAAGCAAAGGTGTGAACTCGGTGACTTCAAAGTTAACACTCACCATCAAGCCTGATATGACCTATCTGGTGAACGGCGGACCCATCGCATACGAAGATGTGGAAAGTATGTTGACCATAAAAATGGAAGAACAGGCAGACAAGGTGCTCTACCTCGAAGTGGATAAAGAAGTTCCCACCGGTGCAACGGTTGAAATGATTGGTATGGCTAAATCCCACGACTGGAAGGTGATGCTGGGTGCTAGTCCGAAAAAAGAATAAGACTATGAGCAGAGAAGAAATTGAACGCAAAGACCGGGTATTAGCCGGGATCCTCTCAGGTGGTATTTTTGCCCTTGTGATCATTCTGTGTTTCTTTCTCGTTGCTTTCAGAATTCAAGACCCTCCTCCAGGAGAACAGTATGTGTCTATCGGTATGGCCGATTTTGGCAGCACCCTTGAAGCAGGCGGCGATACCGAGTCGAACAACCCCTCTGAGCAAATGGTAGATGACCAGGCGGCCTCTTCAGAGAACAATACCACCAGCAATGCTACATCCAATGTTGTTACGCAAACAACATCAAGTGCATCCGTAAATTCATCCAATACACCCAAGGATACAAAGCCGAAGGAAGATACAAAGCCGAAGGAATCCAAGGGTGCAAACATCATCAAAGACAATAGTAATTCGGGCGGCGGCGGCGGCAGCGATGGTGATGGAAAAGGTACCGGAAACCAAGGGACAGAGAGCGGTGACATTTCTGGAAAAGGCGTAGTGCAAGGAAGTGGCATTGGATGGAGCCTCGCTGGAAGAGGCATGATAGGAGAGCCTAAGCTCAACGAATCGCCCAAAGAAGAAGGGGTAGTAGTGTTGGATATTTATGTGGATCGGAACGGAAAGGTTATTCGAACCAAACGCAATATCATCGCCAGCACTACTTCAAGTAGTTACTTGTTCGAATTGGCCGAAAAGGCGGCGAAAACAGCCACGTTTTCAGTAAAGCCGGATGCCCCTGTGGAACAAACTGGCCAAATGACCTTCAGATTTAAGCTGAAATAACGCATGGACTACCAAGAGACGATAGAATTCCTTTTTTCCCGTCTCCCTATGTTCCAAAGGGTTGGAGCAGCTGCTTACAAAGCTGATCTATCAGCCACCATAAATCTCGCTAAACTTACGGGAAATCCAGAGCGCGGATTGAAGTTTCTACACATCGCTGGAACCAACGGAAAGGGTTCTGTGGCCAATATGTGTGCATCTGTTCTTCAAGAATCAGGCTATACAACAGGCTTGTTTACCTCACCTCATTTAAGAGATTTCAGAGAGCGAATACGTGTAAATGGAGAAATGATTTCTCGCGAAGCGGTTATCGATTTTGTGGAAGAATACCGAAGACAATGGGAGTCGATTCAACCCAGCTTTTTTGAAATCACCTTCGCCATGGCTATATGGTATTTCAAGCAGGTTGGAGTTGAAATCGTGGTGTTGGAAACCGGTATGGGCGGACGGTTGGATTCAACCAATATCGTTCACCCGGAAGTGTCTGTAATCACCAGCATTGGGATGGATCATACCGCTTTTTTAGGCGATACCATTGAAAAAATTGCCGGTGAGAAAGCTGGTATTATAAAGAAAGGCGCACCCGTGGTCATCGGAAATTTACCCGTGGAAGCCGAACAAGTGGTGCGCGAGAAAGCCAGAAAAGAAGGTACTCAGGTGTACCCCATTGGAGATTATTCGCTCAAACTTCCGGAAATGGATCTGAAAGGTCCGTACCAGCATGAAAATGGGATGATAGCGATACTAGCACTGCGATTGCTTAAAGACAAGGGCTGGCGCATAGAGGGAGAACACGTGGCCAAAGGCTTGACCTCTGTGAAACAAAACACAGGGTTCGCCGGTCGATGGCAGATATTGTCTCAGAAGCCGCTCACGATTGCCGATTGTGGTCACAATGTGGATGGCTTAAAAGTAACGCTCAAGGAAATTTTTAATCTCGCTAAGCGCACCATTCACTTCGTAATCGGATTTTCGGGTGATAAGTCGTTGGATGAGATGTTGATGCTGTTTCCAACCAACGATGTCTATTATTTCTGCGCGGCAGACATTCCCCGCGCGCTACCAGCCGATGATTTGCAGGCAATGGCTGCGGAGTACGGTTTGAAAGGAGAAGTGTACTCCTCAGTTCGGAAGGCGTATGAAGCAGCGAGAATTTACGCCGGACCGGAAGACGTTATATTCATTGGAGGAAGCGTGTTTGTGGTGGCGGAAGTGGTGTAAAAAAAAAGTCCGCCGAGGCGGACTTCCTACTGAATCATCAGTTTATTTCTTTTGCGTTTTGGCTGGAGCTACTTTTTCGCCTCCTGTTTTTTCAGCACCACCAGCATTACCTGTTGAAAGTTTGCTAGCGTCAATCTTCATTTGATCTTTCGAGATTAAAATGTGAATCTCTTTTCCTTGGCGTGTTTCAACGGTGAAAGAATCTCCCACTTTCCATCCCATCAAGCTCACAGTATTAATTGCTTGTAAGATGTTTTCAAAACTCGTTTTGCGGAGTTTCTCAATTTCGTCAAGTACTGTTTTGTCCATCAAAGCGGCAGTTGTAGCACCATCAAAGTTAACGCGAACAATCTGGCGGCCTTGCTGATCAATTACCAAAACCTCCCCATAATATGCCTTTGGTTCAGGTTCGTTTACACCTTTACCATCCATTTCTTGGGTTGTCTTCCGAGTCTGCGTGAATGCCACCATTGGAAGGGCAATCAGCAATAGCATAATCAGTTTCTTCATATCCGTCTAAATTTTTAGATTTTAAATGTAGCTTTTTTCATCGAAAGGAAATCCTAACGATTGGTTAAAAAGTGTCTCTTCGCGTCAAGCATTGTGCCAGAAGCACAGAAAATCCTACATTAGATAAACCAAAAACCAATTTATTATGGAAATGAACATGTTTATTTTACCTATTGCCGCTTTAATTCCGTTAATCGTAGGGGCAATTTGGTACAACCCGAAGGTATTCGGGAACGTTTGGATGCGTGTAGCAGACATGACAGAAGAAAAAATAAAGGGTTCGAATATGGCAGTTATATTCGGAGTCACTTTTGTGTTGAGCATCTTATTGGCTTTCATGTTGATGCCAATTGTGATCCATCAAATGGGAATTTTCTCCTTGTTTGTTGGGATTCCGGAGTTTAACGATGTAAACAGTGAGGCACACCAGCAGTTTGTTGCGCTTATGACCCAATTCGATGGTTCGTTCCGCACATTCAAGCACGGGGCTTTGCATGGAACTATGGCGGGCCTGTTCTTCGCCATGCCAGTCATTGGCGTAAATGCACTGTTCGAACGCAAAGGATTTAAATACATAGCTATTCACACCGGCTTCTGGGTTGTATGCCTGGCTTTAATGGGCGGTGTTGTTTGTCAGTGGGTGTAAAAAAGTGAATTCCTTATTTTGGAACGTGCCGGCATAATGTGCAGGATATTTCAAATGAAAAAGGGGCTGTCTCGCAAGAGGCTGCCCCTTTTTTCAATGTCAAACCATAAAATACACAAACCCCGAAGGGGTGACATTTCTCCTCTACATTCAATCTTTGCGTTCTATGCGCTAACCTGAGCGTTCTTTGCGATTAACCGAATAATATCCCCCCTTGGGGGTTTTAAATCTCAGTCTCATTTTCATTCTCTTTCTCCTTCTCCTTTTCTGATGCAGAAGCCACGTGCATTGGAGCATAAATAAAAAACCCCGCATCTGCGGGGCTTTTAGTGGGAGATACTGGGTTCGAACCAGTGACCCTCCCGCATGCACTCGGGATGCACTGAACCAGCTGAGCTACGGGAGTTTGTTAGCGATTAAATCCTCAATTTTTTTACTGCTTTTCCAAGCTTTAATTGCTTTTTCGCGAAGCAAAGCATCTGATTTGGAAGTG
>JBJOIB010000007.1:0-6829 GCA_046047375.1 Bacteroidota bacterium | reverse complement strand
ATAGATGCTTTAACGCAGGGCATTCTCGAAGAGAAGGGCTATACGGTAGATACAGTGCTTGAAGCAGGGGAGGTGTGCAAGCTGAAAGATACAGCGAACCTCAGTACTGGCGGTACAGCTGAAGATGTGCTTGATCACGTGCATCCGTACAATATTTTTATGGCGGAACGCATAGCTAAGATCATCGATCTCGATATCTGTGGCATTGATATCATGACCACGGACATTGGTAAACCGCTCACAGAAACAGGTGGCGCAGTGCTCGAAGTGAACGCTGGTCCGGGCTTTAGGATGCACTTGGCACCAACAGGTGGACTTCCGCGCAATGTGGCGGCCCACGTGGTTGATATGCTCTATCCTCCTGGAAGCACCTCGCGCATTCCTATTGTGGCCGTTACCGGTACCAATGGTAAAACGACCACGACTCGCCTCATTGCGCACATCGCAAAAATGAAGGGCTTTAAAGTGGGGTACACCACAACTGACGGTGTTTACATTCAGAACCGCTTGTTGATGAAAGGTGATTGCACCGGTCCAGCCAGCGCCGAATTTGTATTGAAAGACCCTACCGTTGATTTCGCCGTGTTGGAATGCGCGCGAGGTGGCTTGTTGCGCGCAGGATTGGGCTTTAAAAAGTGTGATGTGGGTATTGTTACCAACGTAGCAGCTGATCACCTTGGCCTGAAGGGTATTCACACCATTGAGCAACTCGCGAAAGTGAAAGGTGTGATTCCTGAAACCGTGATGCCGGGAGGTTACGCCATTCTAAATGCCGACGATGAGCTGGTGTATGAGATGCACAAAAATCTCAAGTGCAACGTGGCCTATTTCTCAATGGATGAGAACAATCCCCGCATTCAAAATCACATGAAGCGCGGCGGTCTATCAGCAATTTACGAAGACGGATACATCACCATTGCGAAGGGTGAATGGAAGATTCGCGTGATTAAAGCGGTGAATGTGCCACTTACCTACGGTGGAAAAGCGGCGTTTATGATACAGAACGTTTTGCCGGCTGTGTTGACGGGCTATACCCAAGGGTTTGCCATTGAAGATATCCGTGTGGCATTGGAAACATTCATTCCTTCACCTGGACAAACACCTGGACGTTTGAATTTATTCGATTTCCGCAATTTCCAAGTGCTGCTTGACTATGCTCACAATCCAGCCGGATTCAGAGCATTGCAGAAAATGGTTGAGAAAATGGATGGATCACCAAAAGTGGGAATCATTGCCGGGGTGGGTGACCGCCGCGATGAAGATACCATTGAACTTGGTCGAATTGCCGCAGAAATGTTTGATGAGATCATCATTCGCCAGGATAAAAACCTTCGTGGACGATCAGAAGAAGAGCTCATCGGCCTTATCAGTGAAGGCGTTACATCGGTGAATCCGAATAAAAAGTTGACGGTCATTCCTTCTGAGCGAGAAGCGATCACCTATGCGGTCAACAACGCGGTTCCGGGATCGCTTATTGTTGTGAGCAGTGATGTGGTTCCTGATGCCCTTAACCTCGTGATGAGCTTTAAGGAAGAGGAAGCCAAACGCTTGTACGATATTTCCAAAGAGGATATTCCAAATCTGGGATAGAGTTATTACTTTAGAAGCCGGCAAGTGTTGATTCATGCTTGCCGGCTTTTTCATTAACTTAAACCAGAAACTACCATGGCTAAAGTGCGCCAACTTTTACCCCAAATCACCCGTGAGGGTCAATTTATAGCCTTTGTTTACGAGGAAATCACAACGGCTGAAGGCCAAGCTTTTTGTGTATTCGGATGCGATGGCTTTTCCCGCCATGTGTTCAACGGCGGAGCCTACCCCAATGAGAGCGAAGAAGCGGTAGCTGGTGGATTGCTTTTTTTGCTTACATCCAACGACATCCAACCGTTCATCAAGCAACCGTTTACAGTTGTCTTTGATCGTTTCGAGGAGCACCAGACCATTCTATCGATAGTTTGCAAGCAGTTCGGAGGTTCTGCATTGTTTCATCCCGAGTTGCATCAGCACATCGCTGAAGACTTGATTGCTGATTTTAGGGCCAACTTCATGATGTCGATTCCGCAAGGGGCAGAAAGAAGAAAACAAAGACGGCTTGCAACGTTTAGGAAGAGCGGAAAGAAATGGAATTACTGGATTGAACCTCGGAAGATTTAGGAGAGGGCGCTGTGTAAACAGGTTGGTGATCACCAAAAATGGGCTTCGTCATCAAACCATTTGCCTTGAACACGCATGGTTTGTTCAAGAATATCGCGCACGCATCCTTGTCCGCCTGCAAAGGTTGAAATATAGCGGGAGATCGAGCGAATTTCAGGGGCTGCATCTTGCGGACAGCAGGGCAAGCCAGCAAGTTGCATAACGCGGTAATCAGGGATATCGTCACCCATGTAGCAGATCTCTTCCATGGTTAGGTTGTTGTCTGCAGCATATTTGTTGAACACGGCCACCTTATCGCTGCTTCCAAGAAAAATATCGGTCACACCTAAACCTTCAAAACGGGTGCGCACTTCTTCATTTCGTCCGCCACTGATGATCGCGATGCGGTATCCTTTTTTGATGGCCAGCTGCACGGCATACCCATCGCGCACATTGGCTGTGCGTATTTGATCGCCACCCGGCATCAGGTATACAATTCCATCCGTAAAAACGCCATCCACATCAAAACAAAAGGTGGTGATGCGGTTGAGCTGTGATTTATAATTTTCCATTGTACGATGCTATGATACTGCGGGTAATCAGCTGATAAAGTTCATGCAGATCTTCCTCTTTTTCCAGGTGTCCGAGGTGCCTGTTGATGGTGTGCATATCATGTCTTCTTGCTGGGCCCGTTTGTGCTTCTCTGGGTCTCATGTGCTGCACTTTCAAGGCTGTTTCAAGGATTAGCGGACGCACCAATTCGAAATCCATTCCGTGGGCAGACAGCAATTCATCAGCCAGGGCATACATTTGATTGCTGAAGTTGCTTGCAAAAACAGCAGCTATATGAAGGTATTGCCGCTGTTGCGATGACACGTTGTAAACCTTATCAGAAATGATCCTTGCCATGCTTTGCAATTCGCTAAAAAGCGCATCATCATTGCTTTCCAGGCATATCGGTATTTGTTTCCAATCAGGTTCAGAGGCCAGGGTAAAGGTTTGCAGGGGATAGAAAACGCCACGAACAGGTTGTGGAAGCGCATCCATACCCACGCTTCCTGAAGTGTGAACGATCATTCTCGTATCCGGAATCATCGAAGCAACGGCAGGAATGGCGTCGTCGGAAATGGCCATGATCATGAGTGGGCCGGAGGAAGGAATACGGTCAAGCGTGTCGAACGATAACCCTAGATTTTCAGCAAGTACGGCGCCTTTGGAGGAACGGGCGTACACTTTGTTCACGCGAATTCCTGTCCGTGTAAAAATACGAATCAGGTGCATGGCGACACGGCCAGATCCTATGATATCAACGCGGTGCATTACGTGGTCTTCAAACGTTTAATTCGCTGGCGGATGGCCATCACGGAACCGATGATCATGATGATGATTCCAAGCCATAAGATATTGATCTGCGGGAAGATAATGGCCTGCATCACAACAAAATCTTTACGTATGCTTTCGTGTTCCCACATGGTCAGATTGATGGTGCCGGTAGTTGGATCAAACTTGTTTACCAGCATCCGCAAGCCCCAACCTTCAGGCTCCACCATGTCTGGCACCGTCATGTTTTCGCGAATGATGAACAAAGGCGTCACCACCTCTTTTCGCCCTTTTTCTTTCAGTGTGATGAATACCTTAAGACCCATGTCTGATTCCAGCATCATGAGGTCTTGCTTTTCCTGCGGTTGAACGGCACCCAGACTGTCAATACTCACCAATATATTTGATACCAGGAGGCTGTCACCCACTCGAACATCATGTGCTCTGCCTTCCAAATATCCATCCTCATCGGTAGGAGGTGGGCTGATGCGTCCCCATTTGATGTGTGTATAAAGATCGCGGTTCCAATAATGCTTCGTGTCGGGCTCCGGTGCGTTGCCCATCTGTTCGTTTTTCTGGATACGTGGTTCGAGTGAAAAAAGGAAATCGCCTGGCAATCCGCTCTTCCAAATCTTTGCAGCATTCATTTGTCGCTGGTTTGGAATTGGAATTTGTCGCCAATGGGTTTCTAGGTGGTCGAGCAACGATTTTCCAGCCTGGTGTTCCTCGGTGCATTCGAACATCATTCCGCTTTGCAGCACAATGTCTCCGGCACGGTAGGTCATCGGACGCGTATCGAAATAATCCATGCGGAACATGACATGGATTCCCTGTTCGTAATTGTCACGGTACGAAACAAAGTATGGGCCCATCTGCAAGGTATCGCCCTGCACCATGACCATATCTTCGTTGTTCTTCAGGTCTTTGTTCAGCGTTGTAATATCGCCAATTCTATTTTGCGAGATGATGGCCTTTTGCGAAGTAGAAATGAGCGCTCCGAGAAGAATCATGGCAAATCCAACGTGCGCTACACTCGCGCCAGCACTATCGAACTTACCTTTCAATACCGCAATTACATAGTCTATATTGGCCGTGATAGCAAAAATGGAAGCAAAGAGAAGGGCTATGCGCGGAAACTCAGATGCGTCGAAGTCGAACGCCATCAACGCAGGAATCAGCAAAAGTGCTGCTACTGCGAATGGACGAACGATTTTCGCGCCAACTGCGCGGATGTCGGATTGCTTGTACTTCAAATATTGTGTTCCTGCGACTACAAGCATGATCAAGAAAGCCAATGGCACCTGGATGAGGTGATAGGTCCGATCGATGTCTTTTCCTGCGGCATAAGTATGTGCGGCCAGTTCATTGAATACCTCCATGCCTGTGCTTTCGAACAAGGATGTGAACACGCCGGAGAAAGGCTCCAGGAAGTGATTGAATACAGGGATGGATGTTTGCCAGGTGATATGAATGGCGGAAACGAGGAGGATGAGACTACCGATAAAAAGCCAAAATTCACGAGACCAAAGGGCTTCTTCTTCTTCACGCACCAGTTTAGGAATGTTGTCTTGATAACCGCGAAGCAACATGAAAGAGGATGCAAGCAAAAAGATGAGGATCATGATGATAGGCTCATACATCGTTCCAACGATCAGAAGCACCAGTGAAAGTCCGGCGAATAGCCAACGGTGTTGCATGTTGCGGTTGAACATGGCACTCATGATGCCGACGAAGAGCAAGAGGTATACAAGCAACTGTGGCAGGATGCCTGAATCAACAAAAGAATGCACGCTGCTATCTCCAAGAATACCTGATTTTGTTAGGAAGGTAGAATAGACCACCAGAACAAAGGAGATTCCAAGGAGTAAATACATCGAGTACAATGCGGTGGGCTTTCGATTGTTTACAAGCATCAAATGTGCACCTGCAACCAAGGTAATCCAAGGCACCAGTGAGGAGTTTTCAACGGGATCCCAAGCCCAGAACCCACCGAAACTCAACGCTTCATAGGCCCATGCACCTCCCATCAAAATTCCTGTGCCTAGAATCATAACGGAGAAGAAGGTCCAAGGAAGCGCCTCTTTGATCCATCCAGTAAAATCCCGTTTCCAAAGCCCTGCCATGGCGTAGGCAAATGGAATAAGCGTGCTGGCAAAGCCGAGGAACAGCGTAGGAGGGTGGATGGTCATCCAGTAGTTTTGAAGAAGTGGATTCAATCCTTGTCCGTCTTGAAACTGTTTGAAAGAAAGGTAGTCTGGTGTCAACGTCCACGGGAGCCCAATGTTGGCGGGTGCATTTCGCATCAGTAGAAACGGGTCCAAACCAAATTGGTAATCACCGAAATAAACGCCGAGCAGCATGCAGGAGAGTGATACTTCGACTGCTGCGAAAAAGGTCATGATAGGGCCTTCCCATTTGCCCTTTCTGCGAATGAGGAGGAAGCCGAGGATGATGTGCCAAAACATCCAGAGTAAGAAGCCGCCTTCCTGACCACCCCAGAAGCACGACAGGATGTACCGCATCGGCATGGCATTGTTGAGGTGTTTCCAGATGTATTGAAACTCATACCTATGCGAGGCAATGAGCACAAAAATCAATGCAATGGCAAGGATGAAGAAAATGCCGTGAGCGATGAAGGCCCGACGTCCAAATTTAATCCACGACTCATCTCCTGAGCCGAGGCTACCTTTTAGGTATCCAATAAATCCAAGCAGGGCAGAAACAAATCCGGCTGCAATGAGGAATTGCCCTAGGTATGAGGCCCAAATCCATTCTCCAACGTATGCTATATCTTCCATTTAATTCACCGAAGCGGTCTCGATCATGTGGTTGTTTTCATTGTATTTCGAAGGACACTTCATGAGCATTTCTGTGGCTACGAATTCGCCATCTTCCACAGATCCGTAGAGGTCAATCGATTCAGAGTTTTGCAAGCCGGTGGGCATAGCTTTTTGCAGCAATACTTTTTGTGTTGTGCCTTGCTTATCGGTCATGTAAAACACGGTAAGGGTGGAATTCACCTGAGGGTCATAAATGATGGGCTGCGATTGATCCAGCGTTCCTGAAACTTTGAATTCACGCCCTGGTTCTGCAAACGCTTGTTCGAAGCCTACACTAGTGCTTGTGCTGGTAAACATGGAAATGAAAGTTCCCACGATTACAGCAATTACAATGATCAAAACAATGTGCGTTTTTTTCATGGTTGTGTTTATTTCGATTTAACCTCTTCCTCCAACTTACTCAAGGCTTTGTCCATTTTAAAAAGGTAAGCAAAGATGCCTAGTAGAATAATACCAGCCACTGCCACCACTACCCAAATCTTTCCGGAGTCAAAGAAGGTGCCTTCCAACGCATTTGCCTTATCCTGCGCGAAAGC
>JBJOIB010000006.1:0-2710 GCA_046047375.1 Bacteroidota bacterium | reverse complement strand
CCTTGGTGCGGTATATTTTAGGAGCGCTGCACGCCGCCAATAATAGGAACGCCGGGAGTATATATTTGAAAATTTTCATGGTCGTTGATCAATTAAGGATTGTTGGTTGAGGCGTTCTCATCGAACAAGAAATAAAGTACCACGCGGTTTTCAGGAGTGTAGTACTTTCTCGCAGCTTCGCGTATCTGTTCAGGTGTAACGGCTAAGTAGCGCTCTATTTCCGTGTTTATCAAATTGGCGTCACCGTAGTACATACGGTAGTTTGCCAACGACTCAGCAATGCCAGCTATCGACGAATTGGCGCTAACGAATTCGTTTTCGATTTGGTTTTTCAGTTTTTGGAGCTCTTTCTCAGTCACAAGGTCATTCTTCGCACGGTCTATTTCCTCGTTTACTGCCTCTTCTAGTTGCGCAGGGTCAACGCCCATGTTTGCAACGCTGAAAGTCAAGGTGAGTCCTGGGTGCTCTAATCCAAAGGAGAACGCTCCCGCAAAAATAGCCAACTGCTTTTCGTCAACCACTGAACGGTTGAGGCGACTAGAGGCGCCATCGCTCAATAATTTGTTGAGCATGCTAACGGCGTAGTACTCAGGGTCGCTCTGAGCAGGAATGTGGTACGCTTGCACAACCAAAGGCAACTGGTCCTTGCCCCAAACGGTGTCGCGCACTTCGACGGTTTTTTTAGGTTCAACAACGGTCGGACGAGGAATGTCTTTGGTTCCTCTCGGAATGTCGCTGAAATAAGCGTCAATCAACTTTTTGGTTTCTTCTATGTTGATGTCTCCTGCAATGCTTAGCACAGCATTGTTAGGCACATAAAAGGTCTTGTAAAAATCCTGAAATTCAGCTTCCTGAGCAGCGTTCAAGTGTTCCATAGATCCTATGGTGATCCACTTGTAAGGATGCTCGGTATATGCGTGCTTCATGGTCTCTTCGAGCAGGTTTCCATAGGGCTGGTTGTCCATGCGTTGACGCTTCTCTTCTTTCACCACCTCACGTTGGGTCTCAATACCTTCCAATTCAACCTTTGCATGCATCATACGCTCCGATTCCAACCATAGGCCTAATTCGAGTTGGTTCGATGGCAAAAGCTCGTAGTAGAACGTTCTGTCGTTCGAGGTGTTCGCATTGAGCACACCACCGGCGTTCTCCACATAACGCGAGAATTCACCACGTCCGATGTTTTCAGATCCTTCAAAAAGAAGGTGTTCAAAAAAGTGCGCCATTCCTGTACGGGTAGGATCTTCATTCTTCGAACCTACATGATACATAACGGTAACCGCTACAATGGGGGTAGAGTGATCTTCATGGAGGATAACGTGTAATCCGTTTTTAAGATCGTACTCCACGAAGTCAATTTTTCGTTGCGCATTCGCCGATGTGGCAAAAACCAACAACGCAATGGCTAATAGCCCTGAGTTTCGCATGTTTTCATTTATTTTGGTGTGCTAAGATACATAGGGAATGGAAATGAATGGTAAAACTTTGTGTTGAGCGGTCAATTGAAAAGGTCAATGATCACGTCGCCACCGAAAGAAAAAGGTGAAACGGGAAATGAGCTAGGCTCTACTTCGCTGCGTTTTCACCGCATTGTATTTGTCTTCGCAATCCTTTTTTATTCAATAACAGCTTGGTTTAGCGTTGGTTATCATCATGCGGATGAGCATTACCAAATCATTGAGTTTGCAGGGGTTAAGAATGGAACGAATTCGCCTGAGCACATGCCGTGGGAGTTTCATGAGAAAATTCGTCCTGCACTTCAGCCCTACATCGCTCTCGCTGTCTTTTCAATAGCGGATGGGCTGAATTTCAGTGATCCGTATTTCAAAGCATTCCTGTTGCGGCTTTTAACCGGTATTATGGCGGTTTTCATACTGCGCCATTTCATCACCGCTGTTCGCGGGATGGAAGAGGTTCGGCATCAGAAGTGGTTTATCGTGCTTTCCTATTTTTTGTGGTTCTTACCTTTCATCTATGTTCGATTTTCAGCAGAAACATGGTCGTCATTGCTTCTTCTTTTCGCTCTGAGTTTGATAATTAAAAAAGGCTCGTCTGCGGGCTATCATCTCGGAATTGGACTTCTTTTGGGTTTTGCCTTGGTATTGCGCAGTCAACTTGTGTTTTCAGTAGTTGGCTTGTTTTCGTGGCTTTTACTTGTTTCAAAAATCCCCCTCAAGTCTTTGATCTGGATTGTTCTCGGAACAGGGGTTTCAGTTTTTATCGGTGTATGCGTCGATACGGTCTATTATGGTGAGTTTACGATGGTTCCATGGGAGTATTTCAAGGCAAATTTGTTGGATGGAAAAGCTGCTTCATTTGGAACTTCTCCCTGGTACACGTACGCACATTTCATTTTTCGTTATGCTTTTTTTCCCGTTGGCTCTGTCATCCTTTTAGCGTTTCTAACCCTCGTGGTTAAGCGACCTAGGCATGTCGTGGTTTGGGTAGTTGTGCCGTTTTTGGTCGGACATTCACTGATCGGACATAAAGAATTGCGTTTTTTGTTTCCACTGGCTTGCCTCGTTCCTTGGGTGCTCATGCTCGCGTGGCAAGAAGTCATGGATTTCAAGGGTCGTTTGAAAACACCACTTGTATTGCGGCTTGTTGTACTCGGTTGGGTGCTCGTGAATTTCACTGCTTTGATGGTAGCTTCGTTGCAACCGGTCGGACGTGGAAGGGTGTCGATAACCGAGAAAATTCACGAGCTGAG
>JBJOIB010000005.1:0-4125 GCA_046047375.1 Bacteroidota bacterium | reverse complement strand
CAGGTATTGAAGTTTCAAAATAATGTATCACCAACTTTCCCATCGACTCTGCCAAATTACCAAATTTCATTTTGACAATTAGCACAACGCATAGAAAAAATACCTTGAGGTTTTGGTAATCCCATTTCAGATTTACAATTACATGATAATAAGTACACTAGCTATTTATCAAATGGAAACCGAGCCCTTTCAACTGTAAATATATCATTGTTTAAGCCAATCCAATAGATCAGGATAACGGTATGAAAAGCCCGTTGCCAGTAATTTAGCAGAAGACACTTCTTTTGTTTTGTTTTTAATACCGTCGCACAACAACGGATCAAAGCCTAAACTTTTGAAAGCTTCAGCATAGAAACTACAAGCTGTGTGGTGAACAGGCGCACACACATTGAAGGTCCCATCTAAATCACGCTGAATGGTAAATTCAATCGCTCCAATCAGATCATCGAGGTGCACCATGTTTACCGGAGACTCACTCGAAGAAATGCTCGATTTTGAAGAAAGGAATCTCCCTGGATGCCTCCCTGGGCCCACCTGTCCAGCAGACCTCAAAATGGTTACCTTGTTTTCCAACCGTTGATAACACTCCTCAATTTCTAGCAAAGAAATACCAGAATGTGCTGACTGAACGTATGTGGCATCTTCCTCCATTACCATCCCGGCATGATCTTCATAAACTGACGTTGAACTGATGACAATCACCCTGTTTATGGATCGCTGGGCGGCTATCGATGCTATTTTTCGGTGGACTAAAAGATGATAATCTGAAACACCCTGAAACACCGGTGGTGGAAGAGTCACAATTAAAACCGAACAGTCAAAAAACGAATCCTCGGCTTTGGGCATATTGGCAGGGTGGAACTGCACCACATAAGGTAGAATTCCTGACAAAGCCAATTTTCCTGTTTGTGCCGCCCGGGTGGTTGAGCCCTTTACGGTATACCCTAGTTCTGCAAGCCTACTTCCGGCGGGCATTCCCAACCATCCACAGCCGAGTATGCTGATCTTTTTGTCTGAAGTTGTCAACGGGATGTTATTTTCAAACCACAAATAAATGTTAATCCTACCTTTGGGGAACAACTTTTGGAAAGAAATTCGTGTCAACCTGAAAAAGTTTCTATTTCATGAATCAAGTTTTACGTTTATCTACCCTGTTCATAGCCTTGTTTGCATCCTCATTCATGCAAGCGCAGAACAACACTATCAAGGTTAAAATCAAAGGATTAAAGAACCAACCGGTGTATCTGGCAAACTACTATGGCGAGAAGTTATTCTACAACGACACGTCGATGACCGACGCCAATGGTGTTGTAACTTTCAAAGGAAAGCCGTTCAACGAATGTGGTAAATATGCTGTTGTGGCGCCAGGCCCTAAGTTTTTCGACATTCTCGTGACCGAAGAAGACATCGATTTAGAGACAGACACACTTGATTTGGCCGGCCATCTCAAGGTCAACAAATCAGCAGAAAACGTTGAATTCCTCGGATATTATCGATTCATCTCCAAACAGCGGATGCTCCGCGAGCCACACGACAAAGTGATGGCCGACTCTAGCGCAACTGAGAAGCAAAAAGAGGCTGCCCGCAAAGAAATTGATCGACTCAACAACGAAGTGATCGCGTATCAGCAAGACTTGTTCACCCGACAACCGAACATGCTCTTTACGAAGTACCTGAAAATGACGATTGAGCCCGAAATTCCTGCCGCTCCTGCTGATGTAGCTGATGAGCAAACATGGAAGTACTATTACTACCGCCAACACTATTGGGACAACGTGGATTTGAAGGACCCACGACTCGTTCGCGACCAAATGTTCCATCGTTTGCTCGATAAATACTACACCAAAGTACTGCCTCAAATTCCGGATACCCTGCTTAAAGAAAGCTACAAGCTGGTAGATGGCATGCAGAACTACGATATGTTCAAGTATGCGGTGCATTACATCACGTATGCCGCAGAATCATCGAAGATCATGTGCATGGACAAGGTCTTTGTTGGAATGGTTGAGAAATACTACCGCAACGGAAAAGTAGACTGGTTGAAAGAAGACCAGATGAAAAAGATATTAGACAGAGCCGAAGAGCTTCGTTACACCGTATGCGGGGAGCCGGTGCCAAATATTATTCTTCCGGATACTACTCTCACCAACTGGAAAGCGTTGTACGATATCGATGCGAAATATACGATCATTGCCATTTGGGAAGCAGATTGCGGACATTGTAAGAAGGAGATGCCAAAACTGCTCGATTTATACCACGAGTGGAAACCCAAAGGACTAGAGGTTTACGCCATAGGCAACGATTTTGAAACAGAGCCATGGATTAAGTTTGTAAAGGAAAAGAAACTAGACTGGATTAACGTTTCAGACAACCCGGCTATCAACAAAGCCGATTCAGCGGCCAAACTTATTTATGGCGGCGTTACTACCCTTCCAAGCTTGAATTTCAGAACCACGTTTGATGTGTTCTCAACACCAAAAATCTTCCTCTTGGATGCAGATAAACGCATCATAGCAAAACAACTCGGCGCGGAACAAATTGAGGAATTACTTCGCAACTTAGAAGGTGAAAAACCTGCCGACAAAAAGGAGGAGAAAGCTACAGAACAAGAGCCTGCCAAGGAAGAGAAAAAAGCCTCTAACGCGGAGAAAAAATCGAAAAAAACGGCCGCTACTGCTCCACCAAAAGGAAAAAGTTGAACCCGGAACGCTTTCATAAATCCATGAGTAAAACAGAGGCCGAACAGTTGGCCTCTGTTTATTCTGACCAACCTGAAAGAATTCAGGAACTCATCGATCTTATTCGCACAAACACCTATCCTATCGCGAACAAAGCCGCTTGGGTGGTGCGCAGAATCGCCGAAAAAAAACCACAATTGATCCTTCCTTACTTTGATTATTTGGTTGAATTCGGACATTCGGCAACGCATCAAGGTGTTCGACGTGAATGTTTCAAAGCCGCCATTGAGGCTAAATCTCAGGTCTCTGTTGATTCTGACCAGGCTGGTCGATTGTTGCAATTGGCTTTCAAATCCATGGAGTGTCAACAATCTATTTGCGAGCAGTTTTACGCAATGGAGGTTTTAGACTACTACATTAAACCATTTCCCGAACTCAAAGAAGAGTACATAGCCTTGCTGCGGTTGAACAGTCATTGGGGTACCGCAGCCTCTAAGAAGCGTATGCTGAAAAGGATAGTTGAGTTGGAATAAGATGAACAAGATCAAATGAACATAGACCACATCTTTATTTTCAGCAATACCGGCGGCAATGAGGCCGATCAACTTGTAAAGCTTGGCTTTAGCGAAGGTAGTAGTCGAGTGCATCCCGGACAAGGAACCACCAATCGCAAGTTTTACTGCGAAAACTTCTTTTTGGAAGTTTTATGGGCGCACAACCCTGACGAGCTTCACTCACCAGCCACTTCCCGGAGTGAACTCTGGAAACGAGCGGCGTTTGAAACAAATAACTTTTCTCGTTTTGGGCTCTGTCTCGTGAACGAGACTGCTTCTGACTCACTTTTTGAAGGATCATTGAAGTACGAACCAGCTTATTTTCCTGGAAAAAATCTGGAGATCATCACCAACGATAACGCCCCTCACCTGCCCTTTACCTTTCGACTGCCATTTGTGGGAACAATGAGCTGGCCAAACGAGCCCATGCATCATGCTAACGGCATTCGCATCCTCACCAAAGCTACATTTGAATGCCCTGTTGTTTGTTCCAACGGCTTTACCCAAGCATTTCCAATGGGTGACCAAGTTAGCTTTGTAGAAGGAAACAGAAGTTGGCTGCACTTGACTTTCGACCATGCTGAACAAGGCATGACAGCAGTGATAGAGCAACTTCAGCTCACCATCTCGTATTAGGAACTGAGCTATTTTCGAAGAATTTTCTCTAGGGGTCGGCCCTTGGCTAACTCATCTACCAACTTATCGAGGTAGCGCACATTGCGGGTTAACTCATTTTCGAGCTCTTCAATGCGGTATCCGCAAATTACCCCGGTTATTTTTCCTGCGTTCGCGTTGAGTTTGGCTTCTTTGAAAAACTGCTCAAACGTTTGCTTTTCCGAAATCACTCGATTTATATCCTCAGCATTGGCGCCTGTTAACCATTCAATAACCGC
>JBJOIB010000004.1:0-16889 GCA_046047375.1 Bacteroidota bacterium | reverse complement strand
ATCAATGTTGGTTGCAGGACTGCTTTATTTGGTTTCGCGGTTTTCGGACAATCGGAGGCTGACGACAGCAAAGTAGACTTTACCAATGGCGATGGTTCACAAACTGATTACGAAATCATGCCCGTCGGCATCGTTGTGATGGCACATTTCGTCTCCAAAGAACAAAATCAGAAATGGAGTCCGTATTTCTTTGCTCGGTGTTCATGCTTGCTTCGTGCAGTCAGCAAAACAATGCACTATCGAACAGTGGCGAGCCCGTGGCAGCACTTGGAAAAGGCTTGATGCACATTTTCGAAGACAGCAAACACACTTATTGGTTCGGGAGCAGCGGAGAAGGGGTTTTTAGGGGTCTCGTACACATCTTGGGAAACATAATAAAAATCAAGCCTAGAGCATTTGAATGCGATAGAGGAACATCTTCCGATCGTTAACTCCTTTTTGGGCAAGCCGAAGGCTATTAAGTTGGGCATTGAACGATCGGCGGGCCCGTTTATACCTCTGTTATGGAAGAATGCAAGGATTCTGCGTAAATTTTGAATGATGGAGCTTATTGTTGACTAAAACCATAAAGGAAGCATTGACAGGGCTTTCTCAACCCAGTTCAGTAAGGCACTTTTAGCCATGTCGTTATGTGGTAGTTCATAAATTAACCGGAACGCACAAATCATTGTAATTGACTTTCTGATCGGGATAGTGATTAAACAATATCGCCGCCCTTTGTTCTTGAGACCTTGTCCACTTGTCAGGTGTCTTGTATAACAGTCCTCAGCTTCTTGCAAAAGTAGTCTTAGCGATTAACCATAATCTCAAAAAAATGCCTACCTACAAATGTCCACCTCAGCTTTGTATGTAGCCCTGAAATTGTATTCTGCAACCGGCGAAATTGCAGCATATGCAAACGATATTATCTGAACCAATACTTCGGCCCCATTTGCCTTTCTCCAAGAGTTTTTCGAGAATTATATTTCGGCACCCAAATATTGTATGACAGAAATCTTGCATTCTTCACAATTTGTTCATCCGCTTGAATTATTTACATTTCAAGCATGGAAGAGAGAAAACACTATGACCAAGCCTTGCATCGACTTTGGTTTGCCATGTTAGCCTTATGCTCTGCTTTACCGGGGTATTCTCAACTCACATTAAGTGCTTTTGGTTCTGATAATGTTATTTCCGGCCCCAATACTCCGAATGTCGCATTGACTTTAGATGTCGACAACGATGGGGATGAAGACGTTGTGGTTGGAGCAACAACAGGTCTATATTGGTTCGAGAATCTAGACCACGGCGAATCATTTGCCCAATTTGAAATCACCCCAATATCTATTACCGATATATCTTTATCGGATTTAAACGGAGATGGTCTTAAAGATCTTGTTTGCGCAACAGGTCTGGATGGTCGGATTTTATGGTACGAGAATTACGGTGATGGGGATTTTTCTGGGTTGAACATTATATATGACCAATTGGAGAAGGCTATTTCCGTTTTTGCAGATGATTTTGATGGAGATGGGGATAACGATGTGATCTCTGCTTCAACTACTGACAATAAACTCACTTTTCACCAAAATCTTGGTGCGGGGGCATTTACAAGTGTGGTTTGGTCAGAAACAACTGAGGAACCTACATGCATTTATGCTGCGGATATCGACGGAGACGGAGATTTAGATGCTGTATCGGCTTCTAAAATTGATAACACAATAGCTTGGTGGGAAAATAACGGCGGAACTTTTGAGTTGGGCAGCATCATTTCAGATAACGTCACTTTGGCTTCATCTGTTTATGCAGCAGACCTTGATGGTGATGGTGATGTAGATATTCTAGCTGCCAATAAAGGTTCAAGCAAAGTGATCTGGTTCGAGAACTTTGGCGATGGTGATTTTTCGAATGCACACATTATTGCTTCTCAAGCTATGAGTGTCGGCAAAGTATACGCAGATGATATAGATGATGATGGGGATTTAGATGTCATGTGTTCTGGTGGTGCGTTTAATCCCGGATTAGCGATTTACAAAAACTTAGGAGGAGGGACATTCGATACCCAAACCTCATTTCAGAATCACTTATCGAACAAACCATTTACTTGTGATTTAGATTCAGATGGGGTTGTTGATGTTCTAAGTATATCATCGACAATGGCAGTAAAGTGGTCGCGAAACAATGGTGATTGGAATTTCAGTGCAATGAAAACCATTTCTAACCGGGTTCCATGGGTGAAGTCTGCTATAGGTATTGATATAGACGGTGATGGTGACAAAGATGTAGCAGCTTCAAGTGTGACAGACAAGACAATAGTATGGTATGAGAATCTGGGAGGTGGGGTATTAAGCAACGAATATCTATTTACACAATCAACAGCTGGCGCCTTTAATTTAGCCTCAGCAGATTTCAATAATGACGGACGTGAAGACTTGGTAGCTGGCTATGGTTCGGCAAAGTATATTCTGTTTTATGAAAATCTAGGTTTGGCTGAATTTGCACTTCCCGACACCCTTACCATTGAGCCGGGCCAAGTAAATGATCTATTTCTAGACGATATTGATAATGATGGTGATGTTGACATTCTCGCAACAAAAGCAGATAAAACCGTTTGGTTCGAGAATACAGGGGACGGTTCTTTTGGGTCTCAAACCTTAATAAACTACTCTAATGGTTGGGCTGAAACATGCCATACTGCCGATTTGAACGGAGATAACCTAAAAGATATAGTGTTAGTTAAAACGACCAATGACCGTATTATTTGGTTCGAAAATCTCGATGGAACTTCTTTCGGGTTAGAAAACGTTATCTACTCAGATGAATCTACAGGAGTTCGCGATGCCAGATCAGGGGATATTGACGGCGACGGGGATATGGATTTGATTGCCGTTTTGATCACAACAAATAATCTTTTTGGGTATGTCGCGTGGTTTGAAAATGTAGGAGGTGGAGTCTTTACCGAACCAAATCCAATCACTGAAATCATTGATCTTCCATGGGAAGTCAAACTACATGATCTAGATGGAGATGGAGATCTCGATGCTATTTTTGGAGGAAATAACATCAATGTAGTTTGGGTTGAAAACCAAGGGAGTGGTGTTTTCTCTGAAATGCAAACCATCTCAAAAAATACTTCGGCCGAATTCGACATTCGCCTGACCGATTTGGATAGTGATGGTGACATGGATGTCCTTACTTCTGTTTACGGACAAAATATTGTTTTTTGGAATGAGAACACCCTAGGAGAAGGTTGCACAGATCCTCAGGCATGCAATTATATAGAAGGAGCCACCGAAGATAATGGCTCTTGCTGCTACGGAATATGCGGATGTACTGATCTGAGTGCAGAAAACTATAATCCAGAAGCCGAATGTGAAATAGGGACTTGTGAATACTTGGTTTGTGGTTTCGTTTTCAATGACGAAGACACTGATGGAATTTGGGAAGAAAACGAATTCGGGCTTCCATTTCAAGAACTGGTAACTGCCGATGGAAATTTAAGTGCATTGACCAATGATGAAGGGAAGTACTGTTTCACCATCCCGGAGGGTGAATATATGATAGAAGTTCTGACCAATGACGATTTCCCATATACAACTACAACCAATCCAATTACCATAGAAGCTTCGTCGACATTGAATGCCGAATTGGATTTTGGAGTTTCAATTACGGCGCCCAATTTTGAAATCTCAGTCGATCTATATCCGCAAGGTTCTTCAACGCTTTGTGATACTTATTCTATCTACAACATATATTTTAGAAACCTTGGAAATGTCCCAATCTATGGGGTAGTAGAACTGGAATATGACCCATTGTTTCAAGGGTTTTTAGAATTCACACCAATAGATTCAGTTAACGCAAATCATGTGTATATGAGTTTCGAGAATCTGCTCCCCGGACAAATGCTCATGCACAGTATTTATCTTGAAACACCTACAGCAAATTTTATCGGAGAATGGCTAACAAGTACTGCTCGAGTTGTAGGTTTCTTCGAGGGGGATCAAGTGGCATATGGGGAAGACGAGTATGAAATGCAAATGATGTGCGCTTATGATCCAAACGATAAGCAGGTATTTCCGAATGGTTATGGAGAAGAGCACCTCGTTCTTCAAGAAACTGAATTGGAATACCTAGTACGATTCCAGAATACAGGAAACGCTCCAGCCACAAATATTGTTATTCGCGACACAATAGATGTCAATCTAGATCTGACAACATTGCAAATGGTGGCGAACTCACATTCTGTTATGATTACCATTGACTCAGACAAACGGACAATAGAGTTCATATTCGAAAACATCATGCTTCCAGATTCGGTAAGTAACGAACCCGACTCACATGGACTTATTTCCTATAGAATTAAACCACTTCCAAATTTATCTGTTGGAACAGTCATAGAAAACGCGGCTTACATTTATTTTGATAACAATGAAGCTGTAGTCACCAATACCACATGGACGACCATCCATGAATGTGGCAATGAAGCTGAATTTAGTATTGAAAGCTTAGTGACTTGCGGCGGACAATTAACGTCTTTTACTTCGTTGCACCCCATGGTTGAGAACTACGCATGGTTCGTAGATGGAGAACAGTTGTCAAGTGAATCTACTTTCGAGACTACTTTTTCTGAATTGGGCGAATACAATGTGGTTCTCGAAGCAAGTAATCCTCTTTGCTTCGACATCAAAAACACAACGATACTCGTTGACAATCTTACTGAGATTAACCCATGTATTGGTGATTTCGATTGCAATGGATATCGTGAAATGAGTGACTTAATTGCCCTTCTTTCGGGTTTTGGATGCACCACTGATTGCAATTTCGATATTAATAATGATGGTGCTACCGATGTGCTCGATTTCATGGAATTCCTTTCTTATTTTGGATTGAATTGTTTAGACTAGAAAGTGGTTGTTATTGATCTTTCTGAAAAGATAAACCTCAATTTTCTATCCCTTGAAAAGTTGCACTTACGGCGAAATTGGAACCCGGTGATTTGCTTTCGATTATAAATAAATCGCCCATTCAACTCATAACCAACCATTGGTTCAAGATAATTATGCATTGTTCGGGTAGCTCCAAAAGATGTTCATTCCCTAAAAATTGTAGGTGAACTCGTAGCAACTTTAGATGTTTAAAGAAAGGAATAACGACAACGAACCATAGCAAGGTGATTGAGGCTGTACACGTCACCAAGGTAAGACACCCGAAACAATGCCGTAATTCGTAAAGACACGGCGCTCTTCAATTTTTTATCGAAGCCCTGTTAAGCCTCGACGGTGAAAGACCAGCTGCAGGGTTCGCTGTGCAATATGCTCTTGTTGGATCGCACATAAAAGACTTGAGACTCCCCCCCTCAATATCCCACCTTCATCTACGTTGTTTGATTCGAATCTGAACTGAGAGCATGGTTTAAAATCTACTTCACCATTACAACCAATCATGATCAAATCAATGTTAGTTGCAGGACTGCTTATATGTGGTTTTGCGGTTTTCGGACAATCGGAGGCTGACGACAGCAAAAAAGTGAAGTATGGATTTAATCTGGGAATAAACCAATCGAACACACAAAGCCATGGGGCCCTGCCCGACAATGCGGTGTTGTCGAACAACCTGGGATTTAGGTTGGGCTTGCTCGCCGACTTTCCGATTGCGAAGTATTTATCTTTCTCGCCCAAAACAGAGTTGTCGTTCAACAATAGCAAAGTAGACTTTACCAATGGCGATGGTTCACAAACAGATTACGAAATCATGCCCGTCGGCATCGATGTGATGGCACATTTCGTCTTCAAAGAACAAAATCAGAAATGGAGTCCGTATTTCTTTCTGGGTCCCAACTTCAAAATACCGGTTACTGAAAAAAACACCGATCCCACCACCTACTCCACCAATCCAGATTTCGCAATCGATTTTGGAATCGGCTTCGATCGGGCGTTTACCAATTTCCACCTTGCACCAGAACTGCGATACTCGTATGGATTGCTGAATGTCAATCAGAATCCTACCCTGCAAAATTTAAATTTTCACAACATCTCACTCGTGTTCAATTTCCTAGGGTAAGGCGTTTTCAAAAGCACTACCTTCGGTACAAGACGAGAAAATCACCCTTTTTACGACTCCATCTGCTTCTTCTTTGCTCGGTGTTCATGTTTGCTTCGTGCAGTCAGCAAAACAATGCAAAATCGAACAGTGGCGAGACAAAAAGTCTGGATGCTCCCGTTGAAATTGGCAAGCCGGTGGCAGCACTTGGAAAAAGGTTGATGCACATTTTCGAAGACAGTAAACACACTTATTGGTTCGGGTGCAGCGGAGAAGGGGTGTTTAGGGTTGAAGGAAAAAACATCATCCAATACACCACCAAAGATGGGTTGTGCGACAATCACGTTGGGGAAATTCAAGAAGATCAATCTGGCAACCTGTATTTCAACACGTTGAAAGGAATAAGCAAATTCGACGGGAAAGCATTCTCCACGCTTCGCATTGGTAGCAATTCTGCCGACAACTGGAAACTAAACCCCGATGATTTGTGGTTTACTGGCGCGCAAGATTCTGGGGTGGTGTATCGCTACGATGGAAGTGTGTTGCACCGCTTGGCATTTCCAACAACCAAGGAGGGCGACGATCACATTGCCAAATTCCCGCGATCAGAATTCCCGAATGCCAACTACAGTCCGTACGATGTCTACATCATCTTCAAAGACAGCGAAGGACATATCTGGTTTGGCACATCATCGCTGGGAGTCTGTCGCTTCGATGGAACATCGTTCTTGTGGATCTCTGAATCTGAGTTGGCCTTTGACGTCGAGACCGGTTTTGGCATACGCTCCATTGTAGAAGAAAACAACCGCTTTTGGTTCAGCAACACACGCTATCGTTACAAAGTAGCAAAGGAAAACGATGCCTATGCCGTCTCGAAAGAAAATGGCATTGGCAGTCTGGATGGCAATAAAGACGGCGATTTGGTGGCCATCATGTCGATGGAGAAAGGCATTTTTGGCGATATCTGGATGGTAACCTACAACGCAGGGGTTTGGCGTTTTGACGGCGAAAAAATTACCCACTACCCCGTAGAGGTCGACAACAAACAGATCACACTTTTCTCAATCTACCAAGATCGACAAGGACAGTTGTGGCTGGGGACACATGAAGAAGGCGCTTATAAGTTCAATGGAGAGACCTTCGAAAGATTCGTTCCGTAGGAGCATAGTTAAGCCAACGAAACAAATTCACTGCGAAATACAGCAAGTGGGATTTTTATGTCCGCGCTTCTTTCAGTGATTCCATGCTTTCAGCAGCGATAATCAAAAGCAAAAATCCAAAGTCTTAATTTAAAAGCTTACCTCCTTGCTTCATATGAGCATATCGCAATGAGGCTCTGGCATCGCCCTGCGCCGAATAATTATCTGCGCGTGCCACCGTTGCTTTGTTCTCTTCTCACCCCCTTGCTTGATTTGTGCTATCATCTGAATGAATCGTGCTATTCGAACTGTTTGATTCCCAATAGCTTTGAGAAAATCAAACAAAAACACCTACGAATTATGATCGCAAGACCAAGCTTAAAAGAGAAGTACGACAACTTCATCAACGGGAAATGGACCGCTCCATCGACCGGACAATACTTCGAAGTGCTTTCCCCCGTGGATGGTAAACCGATGGCCAAAGCAGCACATTCAGGTAAAATGGATATCGAACAAGCCATCAACGCTGCGCACGATGCGTTTACCACCTGGAGCGAGACTTCGGCAACCGAGCGAAGCATCATCCTCAACAAAATCGCCGACCGCCTAGAGGCTAACCTACAACTGCTCGCGGCTGTAGAAACCCTCGATAACGGTAAGGCCATTCGTGAAACCATGGCGGCAGATCTCCCTTTGGCCATCGACCACTTTCGCTATTTCGCCGGCGTTATTCGCGCTGAAGAAGGCTCTATCTCCGAACTCGATAAAGACACCGTCTCCATCATCGTGCACGAGCCCATCGGCGTTATCGCGCAAATCATTCCGTGGAACTTCCCCATCCTCATGGCGGTGTGGAAACTGGCTCCTGCCCTGGCTGCCGGCAACTGTGTTGTGCTAAAACCAGCTGAAAGCACACCCATCTCTATCATGGTGATGATGGAACTCATCGAAGACCTCATCCCTGCTGGGGTAGTCAATATCGTAAATGGCTTTGGTGCCGAACTCGGACGAACGCTCGTTACAAACCCTAAAGTGTCGAAAGCCGCATTTACCGGCTCAACGGCTACCGGCCGCATGGTGATGCAATACGCTACCGAAAACATCATTCCGGTTACCTTGGAGTTGGGTGGTAAGTCGCCTAACATCTTCTTCCCATCGGTAATGGATGCCGATGATGCCTTCCTCGATAAAGCCCTCGAAGGGGTGGCGCTCTTCGCCCTCAACCAAGGCGAAGTTTGTACCTGTCCGTCGCGCTTGCTCATCCACGAGTCCATCTACGACCGCTTCATCGAAAAAGTGCTCGCCCGCGTAAAAGCCATCAAAACCGGAGATCCCTTCGACCCTACGGTCATGATGGGCGCTCAAGCGTCGCAAATCCAAAAAGACAAAATCCTTTCGTACATCAAGCTCGGTAAAGAAGAGGGCGCAGAACTATTGTGTGGCGGTGAGGTTAACCACCTCGGTGGCGATCTCGAAGGCGGCTACTACATTCAGCCTACGCTCTTCAAAGGACATAACAAAATGCGCATCTTCCAGGAAGAGATCTTTGGTCCGGTACTCGCTGTAACCACCTTCAAATCTACCGAAGAAGCCATCGCCATTGCCAACGATACCATGTACGGCTTAGGTGCCGGGGTGTGGACGCGTGATGCGCATGAGTTGTACCAGGTGCCGCGGGCCATCAAAGCCGGACGTGTATGGGTAAACCAGTACCACGCGTATCCGGCAGGAGCGCCATTTGGAGGCTATAAGCAGTCGGGCATCGGTCGTGAAAACCACAAAATGATGCTCGATCATTACCGCCAAACCAAGAACATGTTGATTTCATACAACAAAAACAAACTGGGATTCTTTTAATAGATCCGGTGTTTAGTTTGACCACGGATTCTTCCTCTCCTTAGGGTCCGTGGTTTACTATTTTTCTTTGCTCGCCTCCACATCGCGCGTTCAGCGCACCTTTGCATCACGGCTGTTATTTCTTTTTTCGCCTTACGGCGGATGACCATTGCACACCATTTCCATTGCGCATTCAGCCACAAATCAAACCGATGAATCAACCCTTTTTGTTTCCAAAACACTTAAAAAGATGACCATGGAAAAAGTGAAACGCCTCGACGCCACCCCGAAAGCCCTTGAACTCATTGATCAGCTTGCTGCGCAATTCGGCGATTTGATGTTCTACCAAGCGGGAGGATGCTGTGAAGGCACGCAGCCACAATGCTTCGAAAAAGGCGCTTTTTACCTGCGTATGGGCGATGTGTGCATCGGAACCCTACGTGGATTTGAGTTCTGGGTAGATAAGGACTTATTCGAATACTGGCGCCACGCCCACTTTACCCTGGATGTGACAGACGGATTTGGCGCCGGGGGATTTTCATTGGAAACGCCGCTTGGGAAGACGTTCGTGGTGCATTACAGGCTGTTCACTGAAGATGAAGCCGCTCGGTTGGAAGAGGTGGTGCGCAATGAGTGAGCTTAGATGCTGATATTCATAGACTGGTACTGCTTGGGCGTTACACCCTCGTACTTCTTAAAGAGGCGAATGAAGTAGTTGCAGTCTTCAAAACCCGAAGCATACGACACCTCATTGATGTTGATGCCAGGGTTGGTGAGCAGTTTCTTCGCAAGTCGGATTTTCTCGTTGAGGATGAACTCGATGGGACTCATACCCATTTCGCGGCGGAAGTTGCGGTAAAACGTAGCTGTGCTCATGCATGCGCGATCACTGAGTTCTTTGAGGTTTATGCGTTCGCGGATGTTGTTTTTGATATAGGCCACCACCGGAGCCATGGGGCTGTTGTGGGGCAGGGTGGCGTCTTCTTCAAAACGCTTAACGGTTTGTGTTTGTATAATGCGAATAATGAGTTCTTGCAGCGTAAGGTCGGCAATGGCGTCTTTCGTAATCGAGTCGCCCATGCATTCTTTGATAAGTTTACTTATGGTGCCGGCCAGCTCCACATTGTTGTAAAAGAAGTAGTTTTCGTGGTCCAGTTGCCAGGTGTTCTCTCGTCCTTCTTTCGGATACTTTTCATTTAGGAAATCGAGGGTATTGGCAATAATTTCCTGGTCAATCGCCAGCGCGATGCATTGGGTAGGATTGTCTTTCGCTGCTTCCGGAAAGTCTATTTTCATTTCGGCATTTGATGGTACAATCACCGTTTCGCCGGGCAGGTAATCGAAGGCAGGATCTTCAAACAGGTGCATCACCTTTTTTCCGCGGAGCATGCTTGTCACCACCAGGTCATTGAACTTCAACGGCACCAAGTCAGACTTTTCATACGTCTCAAAAATATTGAGCTCGCAATGGTCCAACGAGAAAATGGTTCTGTTCTCCACCAAGGTTTTTAGCGACCTTTCGTGGGTAAGTGCGGGGGTATAAACGAGTGCTTTTGTAGGCATGCAACGGGAAGGTAACGAAAAATCACCATCCGATTGAAAGCCCAAGGCGGGGAAAAGGGGAAAAGCTGATGAAAGTCAGGGGAGGTTAAAGGTGGGAGCATCCACACCCTGCCTAAACACATGCTCTCTATGCCAGGCAAGATTTTCACGCGAGGGGAAATACTGCGTAGCGTGCAAATTTATCTCACTACCACCTTCTCCATCTGCGAAGCATGCTGCCCAACAACGTGGACAAAATACTCGCCTGCATGCAACCGCGATAGATTGATGGTGTCATTCGACCAACATGTGGTTTCTAGCACTTTACGTCCGGTGATGTCGAACACCGCTACGTTTAGGAATTCCAACTTATCATAACTGATGGTGATCATCCCGTTTGTAGGGTTGGGATAAATGTTCAACTTCATAGCCAAAAGGTCATGAACACCATCCTCTACCATTACCGTAATAACAAATGAACACGTACTTTCATTTCCTGAGGCATCGAAAACGGTGAAGGTGACTTCGTGATCACCCACGGCGAGTTCGGTTCCGGCAATGGGCGATTGTGAAACTTCCATGTTCGCCTCGTTTGTGCAATTATCGCCCACTGTAATCTGATTGGCGACAAAATCTTCAAGGGTGTAAACCAACGGGGCTACAACACTTACAAGCGAATCCATCGGACAATCAAGTACAGGCGGGGTAACATCAATAACCGTTACTACAGCATCGCAGGTAGCCATGTTCCCGGAGAGGTCTACCCCCTGAAGCGTCACCGTGTTTGTCCCTAGATCATCGCAACTGAAAAAATCATTGCTCAATGAAAGTGTCAATTCACAGTTGTCGGTGCTATTCAAAGCTACTTGTTGGGCAGTAATCAGAGCTTCACCTTCATCATTGAGCTCAACTTCAATATCTTGGCACGTCACCGTCGGCGCGAGCAGGTCAACAACAATAATTTCTGCTACGCAGGATGTCACATTTCCAGCACCATCTTGAGTAGAAATGGTTACAGATTGCACACCTACGTGTTCGCATGAAAAGTCATACGTGGTTGTTGGCAAATTAGCATTGCAATTATCTGAAAAGGACGTTACGATATCCAGAGAGCTCGCTGTTGCATGTCCCGTTTCATCCAATTCAACCGTTATGTTCTGGCAGTTCAGCTCGGGTGCAACAACATCTTGCACCGTTACTTGGGCGATGCAACTGTTTTGATTTCCGTGTATATCGGTAACGTTTACAGTAACGTTATTGACACCTGTTTGGCTACAAGTAAAGTCCAACGTCTCTGCCACGAATACCTCCATCCCACAATTATCAGAGCTTTCAACAATCAATGCGTCAGAAGATATGCTTGCCCATCCGCTATCGTCCAATTCCAAAAGCACATTGGCACATACCACCTCGGGTAGTTCCACATCCGTTACCTGCACCACAAATGAGCACGTAGCAGACAGACCCTGTGTATCGGTAACCGAGAATGAAACTTCATTTGATCCAACTGGAAATATCTCACCGCTTGCGATTCCACCTGTTTGAATGGCCTCAATGGCGCCATCTTCCAAGTCGTTACCAGTGATGGTGGGCAGCACAACAGAAGCACCGCACAAGTCCGGTTCTGAATTCACTTGTATGGTTTCCGGACAAGTCAGGCTAGGGAATTCGTTTGGGAGATTACCATAAGCGCGCATAACGCCAACGTATTGGTTTTCTGCGTTTGGAAAAACGTTATATCCTGTTGCCACTATATCGCCACTGGCGCTGAGTTCTGCCGAAGTTGCCCCTACCAGAATCGAGGTGTCAAGCAACCACTGGCCGTCAACAAGGTGATAGATGCGGGGAATATCGCCCAGAACAGACAATACAGACCCATCATGATTCAAGCTTACAGATCTACCAAGGTTGTCGTAGGAGCTGCCGGTAATGTAAGAAAACGTCCATTCGTCAGGATTGGTGCGATCTATTATCACTACTCTGCCGGCTTCTGTTCCACCAATGTTATTTAATTCAGCACCTTTTGCAATCACATTGCCATCACCGCTCAAAGACAAGAAGTTAGAGCCAAAGTTCGTTCCGTCATCTCCAACGAACATCATGTTCGTAGTGTTGGTCCAGGTGTCTCCTATTTTTTCGAAGTGATGGAACCAGTTTTGTCCGCTGTAAATCACCTTCGTTCCATCGGCGCTTATGTCCACGGCTTGAATGACTTCAATCCCGTTTCTACCTACTTCATATTCCCATTGGCTTCCGTTGAAGACATACACAAATACCGAGGTATTCAAATTCGCGACAAAGGTCAAACCATCATTTGACAGAGAAACCGCACTATTATTAAAAGCAATTCCAGGAATCGGTGAGCCCATGATGGTCCAATCATTACCATCAAATGAAAACACAGTTACGCTTCCCTCTCCGTCTGCTCCATAAGGACTGGCAACGGCAAGGATATTTCCGTCCTCGTTGAGGCTGAGCGACAATCCGAATTGGTCGCTGGAATTCCCAATGAGGTCAGAACCAATTTGCGTCCACAAGCCACCTGATAATCGGTACACGCGAACCATCCCATTATAGAATTGGCCATTTCCAGTAGCAGTGGGCGCACTTACAGCGATGGTTGAGCCATCATCACTGATGCTCACCTGATCACCAAAATACGCCTCTTCTTCAAATCCAAGTACATCTTGTCCTATTTGATCCCATTGAGCGTCAACGGTTAGCGCAGAAAAGAGCATGAATACAAAAACAAAATATTTCATTTGAATAATGATAGAGTAAATAAAAGGTTGTCAAGGTAAAGAAAAATAAAGACGTTGCGGGTAGAGTCGGCCTTGGATTGAAGTCCCATTGATACGAATTGAAAGCATAGATTTGATTCCAATCCTCGCACAAAGCATCGAGAACAATGCAATCGCTACTCACTTTAAAATTGTATTTTCGTTACCTCATCTCAATACAAATCATACCGCACGGGTATCATTCCGCAACAAATCGATGAAAAAAATTCTAACCAGCACTGTCATTTGTATCCTTTGCTTTTTGGGTGCCGATGCCCAACTTCAATTCAAGCGTGTGGGGGCTACAGCACCTGACCTCACAAACACCCATGACTTTCGAGGTGTTTCAAATGGAATGTGTTTAGCCGCAGATTTGAATGGTGATGGTTTAGATGATGTTGTGACGGCAGGAGAAGGGTCTTCATTTTTTTCTGTTGACACCAAGATATTCTTGAACGATGGTTTTAATAATTTTCCATTAAAACAAGGCACCCTTCCTGCGATAGAACGCGCTCACATGACCAGCGGGGATGTTGATGGCGATGGCGATGTCGATCTTTACATATCGGGATGGAAATCAGGAGAATGGATTCACGGCCTATACCTCAACGACGGAGATGCCAACTTCACCAGCCTAGCCATTCCAAACGTTGTTGCCACCGATCGCGGTTTTTCAAAGCTCATTGACCTCGATGGCGATACCGATCTCGACTTGTTTATTACAGGTCGCAATAGCTCATTAATGCCGTTAACCGAGATCTTCTTGAACGACGGGTTTGGCGGTTTCACACCCATGCCTAGTTCCCTTGAAGCCATACAACAATCGACAGCAGCTTTTGGGGACATCGATAACGATAGTGACATCGATATCGTGATTGCCGGCTACAATACTGCGTTTGTTCTCGTTTGTCAGACATACATCAAAACCCCAACCGGGTACACATTGTTACCCAATGCTGCCCTGCCTGGCTTCTCTACAGGCACCCTTGATCTAGGAGATTTCGATCAAGATGGAGATCTGGACCTGCTTTTCACCGGCCAAGTGCAAGGCGCGAATTATTCATCCGGACTTTTCAAGAACAATGGCTCTGGAACCTTTACAGCATTTAGCACAGACATGATAGGGGTGTATCTCGGTAGCGGCTATTTTGCAGACATCGACAACGACGCCGATTTGGATATAATAATCAATGGAAACACCAGTGCTGGCGTCTTTCAAACCGAAGTCTACATCAATACCAATGGGACCTATGCAAATTCTGGTGTTGATATTATCGGAAGTGATCAATCGAAACTGTTGATTGTCGATTTAAACAATGATGACTACGTCGATATCCTCGTTACAGGAAGGCGTAACGGTATTGGTTCTACAAAAATTGCCGATCTGTACATCAATGATGGCAATGGGGGTTTTAATCTTTTGAAGAATACGCCGTTTGACAGCTTTGGAGAATTTGCGTCCCATGGTGATGTTGATGGAGATGGAGATTTGGATGTCGTGATTTGTGGGATAGACATGTATGATCAAGTGAGTTATACCCGAATCTATCTGAACGATGGTTTAGGCAACTACACGGTCGACAACAACAACCAACTAATTCCGATGAGAGGTGAAATTCATCTTGTTGATTTCGACGCTGACGGAGATCTTGATATTACCATCTGTGGAAATTCAGTTGTCAGCTATGCCACACCAACGTTCAATATGGTTATCTACAAAAACGACGGAACGGGCTCATTTTCTTTGTGGGCCACTCTGCCAGGTGTCGTCCTAAGCGCCGATTGGGCCGATGTTGATGGCGATGGCGATTTGGATTATATCATTACGGGTCAAAACAGCTCAGGACAAGCCACCACGGCGCTGTATATTCAAAACGCATCTAATAACTTCACTTTATCGCCTCAGCCATTTGACCCGCTTCTTTACAGCGCGGTGCATTTCTTTGATTGTGACAACGACGAGGACATGGACGTAATGCTTGCAGGAAACGGCGATGGGTGCATAACAAAACTGTTCACCAATGATGGTTCAGGAAACTTCACCTTGGATACCGGTTCGAGTTTTACACCATTATCTTCTACACCTCAAATTGGATCTACTGATGCAAACAACGACGGCTTTTTAGATCTTGTCATTTTTGGTGAACAATGTAATTTAGGTTTCAACTGCGACATTTATTTCAACAACGGTTCTGGACAATTTACACTGAATCAAAACCTATCTGGGAACGCTGGTACCAAGTTGGAATTGATTGACATGAACAACGACGGGCTCGACGATATACTTTTTTCTGGCTTTGCTGGGGGAGCAAATACTCAAGGGCTGGTTTATTATTACAATGACGGTTCGGGAAACTTTGTGGTTGGGTCTACCAATATCGAAGAAGGTGCATTTGGCTTTTTTACCATTTTTGATGCAGATGGTGATAACGACAATGACATTGTCATACCCGGATATTACCGCGTCGTATCTGCTGGCTTATTCAAAAATGTAACCGGAGAAGTAATCTGCAGTCCAGTTGTCTCAACCGACATCGTTTCATCGTGCAGCGCGTATGTTTGGATAGATGGCAACACATATACCGAAAGCAACAATACCGCCACGTTCAATATCATTGGCGGTGCGGCGAATGGCTGTGATTCATTGGTTACCCTTCATTTAACCATCGGAGATGAAATTGCCCCACTGCCAGACCTCCCCGCTTTACCTGATTTCGTTTCAGAATGCATCGTAACGAGCTTGATTGAACCCACAGCAACTGACAACTGCGCTGGTTTAATACTTGGCACACATGACGCATCATTTCCAATAACCGAGTCTACCACTGTAATGTGGACTTTCGACGACGGAAACGGAAACACAACCACTCAAGTGCAAAACGTACTGATTGAAGATGTTACACCTCCCGTTTCAAATCAAGAAACATTAGCCGATGTAGAATCTGAATGTTCGATTGACGAACTAACAGCACCTTTTGCTACCGACAACTGCGCTGGGCTACTTGTGGGTGTGGCGAACATTGAATTCCCAATTACAGAGTCTACCATTGTAACGTGGACTTTTGACGATGGAAACGGAAACACAACTACTCAATTGCAAAACGTACTGATTGAAGATGTTACACCTCCCGTTTCAAATCAAGAAACATTGGCCGACGCAGTATCTGAATGTCCGATTAACCAATTGGCGGTTCCACTTGCTACCGACAACTGCGCTGGATTGATTGAAGGAGTCCCAAACATTACATTCCCAATCACAGAAACGACAATTGTTACGTACACTTTTGATGACGGCAATGGAAACACCTCAACGATTACGCGAAATGTGATCATTACCCCCATTGACAACACCGTAACACCTGTTGACCCGATAACCTTATCAGCAAACGCTTCAGGATACAACTATCAGTGGGTAGATTGTGACAACGGCAACGCCCCCATTTCAGGTGCAAATTCACAAACATTTGTAGCGACAGCAAATGGGAATTATGCGGTAATTATCGACAACAACATTTGCTCCGTTGTTTCAGCCTGTAATCAAATTACCGGCGTAGGTATCGAAACTTTCACGATG
>JBJOIB010000003.1:0-2685 GCA_046047375.1 Bacteroidota bacterium | reverse complement strand
AGGTAGGCGAAATGATCGAATAGAAAGCTTCGTACAATGGTATCTCCAAAATGTCCGTTCGGCAACTCAACCAATTGAACATTTCGGAATTGCTGAGCATCTCGGAAAAAAGCGAGACGGTCTTCATCGTTTCCTTGTCCTTCAATCTCACCGGCATAGGTGAGGAGAGAGCGAGCTTGTCCAATTAAATCCAGCGATACGTTGGTCAACGCAATGTCTTCTTCCAACGCCGGGCCGTGTCCGCACCATTCACCAAGGCGCTGACCGAGAATGAGGGCATTGTCGCCCAAGCGGAGCACATATTCAAACAACTCTTTTTGCATCACATGTGTTTTAGTGCATCCGGCAAATCGTAGAAGGTAGGATGGCGGTAAATTTTATCGTCTGAAGGGGCGAATAGGGCTTCTTTTTCATCCGGCGATGAAGCCGTGATTTCGGCTGCAGGAACCACCCAAATGCTCATTCCCTCTTGTCGGCGTGTGTAAACATCGCGGGCATTTTCGATGGCCATTTGCGCATCTGCCGCATGCAGGCTTCCAACGTGTTTGTGGCTCAACCCCTGACGGCTGCGAATAAACACCTCCCAAAGGGGCCAGTTTGCTTTGCTCATAGTATGTATTTATGCTGCTTTGGTCTTGGCGGCTCGCTTATTGGCGTGAGCCACAGCTGCATCGCGCACCCAAGCACCATTTTCATGTGCCTTTTTCCGTGCTTCGAGTCGCTGCTTGTTGCAAGGACCATTTCCTTTGATAACATTGTAAAATTCAGACCAGTCGATGGCACCGAAGTCATAGTGTCCACGCTGTTCGTTCCATTTGAGATCGGCATCCGGAATGGTCAATCCCAAGATTTCGGCTTGTGGCACAGTCATATCTACGAACCGCTGACGCAACTCATCGTTGCTGAAGAGTTTTATTCTCCACTTCATAGATTCTGCACTGTGCTGCGAATCCGCATCGGTAGGTCCAAACATCATGAGTGATGGCCACCACCAGCGGTTCAACGCATCTTGTGCCATGGCTTTTTGTTCAGGCGTTCCGTTGGCCATCACCAGGAGAATTTGATACCCCTGGCGCTGGTGAAAGCTCTCTTCTTTGCAGATGCGTGTCATGGCGCGTGCATAAGGGCCGTACGAACACTTGCACAAAGGCACCTGATTCATAATGGCAGCCCCGTCAACCAACCATCCAATGGCTCCAATATCAGCCCAATTCAACGTGGGATAGTTGAAGATAGAAGAATACTTCGCCTTGCCCGTCAACAACTCTTCAATGAGCTCCTCGCGATCAACACCGAGCGTTTCCGCCGCAGAATAGAGGTACAGACCATGTCCGCCCTCGTCTTGAACCTTGGCCAACAAAATGGCTTTGCGCTTCAAACTAGGGGCGCGGGTAATCCAGTTTCCCTCAGGAAGCATTCCAACCACTTCGGAGTGGGCATGCTGGGAAATTTGCCGAATCAAGGTGCGACGATACGCCTCCGGCATCCAATCTTTCGGCTCAATTTTCTTATTGTCAGCAACATAAGCGTCGAAACGCTCTAACATGCTCAGTTCTTCCATCTGTTTTGAACTTTTCTGTTTACAATGTTACAAAAATCGTGGGCATAATCGAATAACATGATAATTGTCTTCAGGTTCATTTGATTTTCATCAAGACCGATCGGTTCCACATTTATATATTTGCGAAAATTCTTTAGAATGCGGCATTTTCATTCCCTGCGTGTAGCAGATGTGCGTAAAGAGACAAGTGACTGTGTATCAGTGTCTTTTGAGATTCCGGAAAGCGATAAAGCGCTTTTCGAATTCACGCAAGGGCAGTATCTGACCCTGCGCACCACCATCAATGGGGAAGAAATACGCCGTTCGTATTCGATTTGCAGTGGAAAAAACGACGGGGAATTGCGCGTGGCGATTAAGGAAGTGGAAGGAGGTAAATTCAGCACCTTCGCTAACCGCACTCTCAAAGTAGGCGATGCGTTGGATGTGATGCCACCAATGGGGAACTTCTTTGTACCCCTCGACAGCACGCAGAAAAAATCGTATGTCGCTTTTGTTGCCGGTTCTGGCATAACACCGGTGATGTCGCTCATCAAAACTACCCTTGTGGAAGAGCCTGAAAGCGAATTCACGTTATTTTACTCAAACAGGAACTACGCCGGAATCATTTTCAGGGAGGCGTTGGAAGACCTAAAGGATAAATACCTTAGCCGGTTGCGCATCTTTCACCTACTCACAGGTGAGCCGAGTGATGTGGCTATTTTGGCCGGACGTATAGATGCCGACAAATGCACAGCGTTGAGCAAAGCGTTGATAGACGTGCATTCCACCGACGCTTTCTTCATCTGCGGTCCGGAACAAATGATTCACGGTGTAAAAGATTCGCTTGCGTCATTGGGAGTGCCGAAGGAGAAGGTTCACTTCGAATTGTTCACCTCACCGGGGGCATCGGCCGCTCAGGCCAAGCAAACCAGCACAACCGACCAACGGTATGCGGGTAAAACATCCACGGTAGAACTCATACTCGATGGCAATAAGATATCTTTCCCTTTGCCTTTTGATGGCCCCAACGTGTTGGATGCTGCACTTACCAAAGGGGCTGATTTACCGTATGCGTGCAAAGGAGGGGTATGCTGCACCTGCCGCGCGAAATTGGTAGAAGGGGAGGTTCACATGGCTGTGAATTA
>JBJOIB010000002.1:0-3459 GCA_046047375.1 Bacteroidota bacterium | reverse complement strand
GAAGCAGATCGCCAACATACAATCGCAGTGCTTGGTTTTAGGGATTCCATCAGGACAAGGAGAGGTAGTACTGTTACAACCTGAAAGGTTGGTAGAAAATGGACTACGCGTCTTGTAAAGGTAGGTCATCAAACAGAGAATACTGGGATTGATCCTCTGTCATATTTTTCAAAAGCAAATTGAACGTAGTGCCCACCCCTGGGGTACTTTCCACCTGAATTTCGCCTCCAACACGCTCAACAAACTCCTTCACGAGACTTAATCCAAGTCCCTTTCCCTCGCCTTCACTTGTGAGACGCTTAAACGGCTGGAAGAGATCCTTCCCATGTTTGTAGAGGTCAATTCCAACTCCATTGTCTTCGAATTGCAGCCAAATTCCAGATGCTGCAGGTCGGGAACTAATTTTCACAATTGGCGGCACTCCAGGCTTGCAATACTTCAAGGAGTTTCCAATCAGGTTGTTCATGATGGAGTCCAGAAAAGCCCTGTTAAAATGTATCGAAGGAGCCAGACTAAAGTCTGAAACAATGGATCCCTTTGCACTTGTGATCATGGATTCGAATCCCAGCAATACGTTTTTTAGTTCATCTGCAAGTGCAATTTCTTCGGTTGAAGGTGGTTTGTTTTTTCGAACATCAGACAGTTCTAGAAGCGAATTCAACATCTCTGACAATTGCATGGAAGCGGCTGCGATTTTGTCGGCAAGCACCGTCCTCATTTGATCATCATCACTCCTTTTCAGCAACAACGCGAGGTTATACAGGTTTGCAACTGGCGTTTTCACGTCATGTGCGGTGGTTTGAACAAAGCTATCGAGGCGTGTATTGAGCTTTTTCAGACGTTCAATTCGAGCCACATCCGTTTTGATGCTTCTGAGTGTCCATAAGAACGTATTTAACCCGTCTGGCGCCGAAGGAATAACCTGGCAGGTAGACTCAAAGGGTTCCCAGTTGTCGTTTGTGAGCATACAGAACCGTTCCCTTCTACTTTTCGCATCATTCATTATAGAGAGAATAGCTAGATTTTCAACCGAAAATCCTTGATGTTCTTCTATGTTTCTCAACCGGTTATGTAAAATCACGTGCAGCTGATCTAGATGGATAAACGTTTTCCCAAACAAGTTTTTGGCTCGTTCATTTGAGACCAAGATTTGTCCTGTTTGGGTAACGACCACCATGGCCTCATCTGAAATTTCGAATGCTTTCATGACAGTTTGGAATCCGCGCATTTGCGATTTCCAATGCTGCCTCCTATCTGTAACATCATGAATAACAACCACATAACAAACCAAACGTTCTGCTTCAAACCATGGGGTTATAATAATTGTGAACAGCCTTCCTTCGGCAATCGTCATGGATGTTTCGATTCTAAACGACTGTTTTCTCGAAACACTTTCGCGAATTCCGGTTTCGAAGGCCTCCTTTGAAGCTTCAGGTATGAAATTCTGGAAATTCAACCCCACGTACCATGCGTTCTCTCTCTGTAACCAAGACCGGTTGAGTCGATTGATTCTGAAGGCATCATCAATGATCATGACTGTTTCGGAAACATTGGAAAAAAGTGAGTCCCAAACGTCATTCAAGACTTTTGATTGAATCGATTTTCCCGCAATGACCGTTATGGTTGAATAGCCGAGCAACTCGCCTTCATTATCCATTTCCGGAATGATGGTGGTATTTAGCTCGAACTGATTTCCATTTATGATTTGATATTCAGTGAAATCCACTGGAATCTTATTGGTACCGGCATCTTGGAATTGTTGTATCCAATAGTCAATACTCGATTTTTTTACCGGTAACTCTTGGATGGACAATCCGGTAATAAAGTCACCCCTCAAAGCGGTGAAGTTGAAACTGCTTTTATCGTTGCTTACAACACATTGCAAATCACGGTTCCAAAAAAGAACTGCATGCGGCAAATCCCACAAGGATTTAACGCGCTCTGGAACGAATGTATTGACAGTTGGTTGTTTCATGTACAAATTCCAACTGAACGTTCTGCAGCTTGGACGATCAGCATGCCTAATTAACAAAATATTCCGCTGTCTGTCGCGGCCGAGCAGGCCTCAAAAAACGAAAGATTTGAACAAACACCGGTGGGTTACTCACTGGTTGATTTAGGTATTCAGCGCTCCGTGACCGTTGAAAGGCAATAAGACTTAACTTTCGCCACATGAACAAAGCTGTATTTCTTGATCGTGATGGGGTAATCAACCATGATCCTGGTGATTACACCAAGCATGTTTCTGAGTTTCATTTATTACCTGATATTCTACCCCAGTTAAAGCGGTTGAACGATTTAGGGTATTTGTTGATAGTGATTACCAACCAAGGGGGAATTGCACGAGGCTTGTACACGCATGAGGACGTGCGAGAAATTCATACTTTCTTTGAGCAAGAATGCGCCCGGCACGGCATCAAGATTACCGCCATTTACTATTCGCCGCACCATGAAAAATACGGCAAATCACTTTCCCGAAAACCCGGCAGTCTTATGATTGAGCGTGGTCTGGCGAGGTACGAAATCGATGCCGAAACGAGCTTTATGGTAGGGGATAAAATGCGCGATTTGGAGGCTGGTGCGGGTGCTGGCGTGAAGGGAGTGTTAATTCCTGTAAATGGTTCTTTGAAAGAATTTGTGGATTCGTTAGTTTCGTAACAATGCAATACGTTTTCAACGAAGGTCAGTTTGTGCCGGCGGATGGATTTTCGCTGAGAACCTCCAATCGCGGTTTCCGCTTCGCAGATGGATTTTTTGAAACCATTCGCGTGGTTCATGGCAAACCCCTCTTTCTTGACCACCATTATTCGCGCATTCTAGAGGCCCTCGCTGCTTACAAAATGACGCGTCCATTGCATTTCACGGCTCAAAAGCTGGAAGCCGAAATCGCTGAGTTATTGTCGCGTAATTCGATCCATGCTGGTGGAAGGGTTCGCTTAACCATCACACGAAAGTCAGCAGGCTTTTATTTGCCCGAGAACCGGGAGATGGAATATCTAATTGAGGCGTTTCCTCTCGACAATGACTTGTTTGAGCTTAACAAAGAAGGCTTGAAAATCGATGTCTATCCTGAGATGAAGAAAGACATCAACAAGCTGTCTATGTTCAAAAACATCGATGCGAAACTTTATGTTTTAGCCAGCCTTTTTGCCCAAGATCACGGCCTAGACGATGCGTTGATTCAAAATTTCAGAGGGAGCATTATAGAAACTACACATTCAAATGTATTTCTTGTTTCGAATGGCGTATTGTACACCTCCACGCTGCAAGATGGCGCCATTGCGGGAATAATGCGCATGCAAATCATCAATTTGGCGCTGGATCATGGAATTAAAGTGTACGAGTGTACGTTGAATCCACAAAACCTTCTTGCTGCCGATGAGCTCTTCATCACCAATGCCATTCAGGGAATTCAATGGGTGGGCAGTTACAGAACCAAGCGCTATTATTCTGAGATGG
>JBJOIB010000001.1:0-11611 GCA_046047375.1 Bacteroidota bacterium | reverse complement strand
TGAGCGCCAATGAGCTTGTAAACAAGCTTCGAAGTGGAGACCAAGATCCTGTGCGGGTTGTGATTCAATCCGTGCGCACACCTGAAGAGCTAGCAGGCATGGTTGGCCGACAGCTGGAAGCAGATTCAACCATGTTGATACGTGCATTTCAAGACCAGAAGTTAGCAGACAGTTTAGGGTTCAATGAGCATACGTTCCGCACCATGTTTATTCCCAATACCTATGAGTTTTGGTGGAACACAGATGCGCAGCAATTTGTAAGACGCATGGCTGAAGAATACCGGAAGGTATGGAATGATGACCGCAAAGAAAAGGCTGCTCAGTTAGGTTTATCTGCCTCAGAGGTTGTGACGTTGGCCTCTATTGTTCACGCCGAAACTGCAAAGCGGGATGAAGCTCCCAAGGTGGCGGGGTTGTACTTGAACCGGATAAGGATTGGGATGGCACTCCAAGCTGACCCTACGCTCATTTGGGCGGCAGGAGATTTCTCCATCAAACGTGTTTTGAACGTGCACAAAACCATCGATTCTCCGTACAATACGTATATGTATCCGGGCCTTCCTCCCGGACCGATTCGTTATCCCGAATTGAACTACATTGATGCTGTTTTGAACGCAGATACACATGCCTACTTATACATGTGTGCGAAGGCCGATTTTAGTGGCTACCATCATTTCTCATCGAGCTATGAGCAGCATTTGCAATATGCTCGGGAGTACCAGCGGGCTATATCCAATCGTTAATTCTCGTCACCAAACCAACCGGTAAGTTGTCTGTAAACTTCTTCGGGATCATGTCCTTCCCGCAAGTGATGGTTCACGCCCCATTGGCGGGCTGACTTCAAGCCTTCCGCGTCCATGCTGCCTAGGGTTGCTACCAGCGGAGCATCAACGTTATTCATGATTTTCTTTATTGGGGTTGCCACATCCTTCAAAGCTGGGTCAATCAGAACCAGGTCGTACTTTATCATTGAGGCCTTTTCAATCAGCGATTTTCCATCGGATACACGATCAGCACGATGTCCGAGTATTTCCAAATTTCGTTTCAGCACTGCTTGGTGGACATCGTTTTCTTCCGCGATGAGAATTTGCAGTTTACCAACGGACTCAAATGCATTGTCAAAAGGAGAGGATTCCTTATTCACCACCTTCCGAATGGTGGCGAGCAACTGCATTTGTTTCAAAGGTTTCGTAAGATAGGCATTCCAAAGTCCGTCAGGATCAGCTAAAGTAGATTCACCAACGCTAGAAAGTACGATGACGGGAAGTTCTGCTGTTGAATAGTGTTCACGGATCTTTCGGGTGAGGACCCTCCCATCGTATTCAGGCATTTGCATATCGATGATACAGATGTCGAATTTGGAGAGGCTTGGCAAGATCTCCAGCACAAGTTCCGGAGAATTGAATGGTGTGGCCTGAATTCCGAATCCAGAAAGTTGTTTGATCAAGACCTTGAGATTGGTGGTATTATCATCCACCACGAGGGCTTTCAGGCCTTTCAGTTCATCGAGCGAAAGCTCATTCTCCTTGCCATGATCTGCGCCAAACACACAGGTAAACGTAAAGGTGCTTCCATGTCCTAAACGACTATTGACCCATATCCTACCGCCCATGGATTCCACCAGTTGTTTACAAATCGCCAATCCAAGTCCAGTTCCTGAATTTGTTTCTTCTCCCCTTACGAGATCGTGGAATAGGTTTTTGACCAGTTCAGGGTCGATGCCTTTACCAGTATCATTGACGGAGAACTGCATATTCAGGAGCCCCTCTTCCGAATGAATCTGCTCAACGCGAATGATAATTTCACCACTTGGGGTATACTTTACTGCGTTGCTGACGAGGTTAACCAGGATTTGTTTGACCTTTTGTTCATCTCCCAAAACGTGCTGAGCAACTCGCGAGTCAATGACAGACAGCAGTTTTATATTTTTATCTCGCACTGAAGCTTTGAACAGATCAATGATGCCATTCACCGTGTTGTGAAGGTTAAATGGCTCGTAAGCAGGTTTGCGGTTGGAAAGGTCGTTCAAGGCAAAGTCTAACAAGCCATTCAGCGTAATCATTAGCGATTCAGCTGCTGATTTGGCCACTGAAACGTGCTGTTTTTGATCTGCAGACAACGTATCTCCCTCCATGAGTTCCAGGTTGCCGTACACCGCTTGAAGGGGCGTCCTTAGTTCATGTCCGATATGAGCTAAGTAGGTGTTTCTTGATTTTACCGCATCTTGCAGCTGCTCCATCAACGTGTTCGTTTGATCAGATGCTGCATTCGCAACAAAAACAACTTTCTTGAGCAACAGAAAAGCCGTTAAGAAAAGCAGGATACAGAGCATTGTCAGCGCCAGCAATAGGCGATTGGAATTACTCTTTAACCAATGTTCATCAGCATTTGAGCGTTTAAAAACGACATCAGACATCGTTTTGTCATAAAGCATTCCTGCCTCATTCAATGCATTGATCGCTGCAGCATCCCATCCGGAAGGATGATCTTTCAGAAGAGAAGAAATGGCGAAATAGGGTTGATTGAGTTTATCTACGACTTCTTGCACGGCAGGACTAAACTGCCCTGAAAGTCCGTACCCTTCTTCCCGATTTACAAAGCCTTTATGGCCATTTTCCCATTGCAAGACAAGGTCGGAAAGATCGTTACTATTGGCGGTCGAACCATTGGAAATCAACAACCTAATCTCCTGTAAAACAGCCCTTTGCCTTCCAATCAAGCGCACTTCCGTATGAATCATATCTGATGATTCGATGCCTGCGTGAATAAACCAACCTGCCATGCAAATTAGGGCCAGGCTGGTAGCAAAAAATAAGATAATGCGGTTTTTGGGTGTAAGCTCCACTGCTAGTATTTCCTCTTCTGAAGGCAGTGAAGATACGAAAACTTACTCTCGTATGCCCAAGTCTTGTTTCAATTTGACCAACAGCGATAGCACTTCATAGAGGCGATCGAGTTCGATTGGTTTATTGAGAAAATCGATCATTCCTAGCGATTTACAAAGCTTCTTTTCCTCCTCCAGGACGTTGGCTGAAACAGCGATGATTTGCGGAGGAGAATGATCGTTAAAGTTCATATCGCGAATGAGTTCTGCGGCCTCAAATCCATCGATTTCTGGCATTTGAAGATCCATAAAAACGGCGTCATAACGGTTCGTTTTGAGCTCTTCAATGAGTTCAGCTCCGTTCGACACCACCGTAGGGTGAATTCCAAAATCTGCGAGTAACAGTCGGATGACATGTTGGTTGATGATATTGTCTTCTGCTACACAGATTGACAGATTGCTGATATCGAACATTTCTTCGGATGTAAACTTTCGTTCTTCTGATCTAAGATCGTTTCCTGCTTTTTCTTCCGTACAAGGCAAGGCGAGTTCGAAAGAAAACGTTGATCCTTTTCCAGGAATAGAATCTACGCGTATAGAGCCATCCATAAGTTCTATGAGTCTTTTTGAGATCGCTAAACCCAAGCCGGTACCACCGTATTTACGTGAAGAGGAGCTATCTATTTGCGTGAAACTTTCGAAAAGCATCGACACCTTTTCCGGTTCAATGCCAATTCCTGTATCTGCGATGGAGAAAACAATGGTATATTGGTTATTTCCATCGCCTTTGAGCTTTGCCGACAGCACAATATTTCCGCTTTCCGTAAATTTTATGGCATTTCCGGCGAGGTTAATCAGCACTTGTTTGATTCTGACCTCATCGCCGAGTGCTCGTAGGCGAATTTCGTCGTCTACATGCAAGAACATACGCAAGCCTTTTTCTTTGGCTGTAACTGACATCAAACGAAAGACCTCTTCCATCATTTTTCGGATGTCGATAGGCACTTTCTTCATTTCGAGTTTTCCCGATTCAATTTTCGAAAAATCGAGTATATCGTTGATGATGACCAGCAAGTTTTGCCCGCTCATTCGGATGGTATCAACGAACGTACGCTGATCGCGTGTGAGGGGCGTTTCAGAAAGCAATTCAACCATTCCAAGCACGCCATTCATTGGGGTTCGAATTTCGTGCGACATGGTTGCGAGGAAATCAGCTTTTACTTTCACCGCCTTCTCGGCCGCTTCTTTGGCCACCACCAACTCAGACGTTTTGTTTTTTTCTTCTGTAATATCTCTTACGCGGTAGACAAGGAGTTCTTCTGAATTTCTATGAATCCACGAGATGGATAAAAATGTGGGAAACGTAGACCCATCTGATCGCTTCATAATCACCTCATCGTTCCAGAAGTGGTCTTTGAGGAGAGTTGATACACCATTGAAATCTTCTTCCGGCGTTAACCTGCGCAATCGAAAATCCGAAACATCCTTCCCGAACAACGAGGAATGGTCATAGCCAAACATATCGGCTGCAGCTGAGTTTGCATCTTGGATTATCCCTTCGAAATCGGTCAATAAAATAGCTTCTTCAGTTTTTGCAACAATCGACATCAAGAGATCCTTTTGCACTTTCACATCCTGCTGAAAGCCTGACTTTACTTTCACCAATGCATACAACAATGCAGAAGAGATAAGGATTGCCAGCATGGTGTAGGTGGCAGTGGATAGGTATTCATTCTCACAAGCCATAACGGCCAACGTGGTGCCGACATTGAAAAAAAGCAGGTAAAAGAATGCTTGGGTTGTTCTTTTGAATGAAATTGTAACCGCTTGCAGGGTTAAGAACAACGACATGATATAATAGAACCCAAAGTGGTTCAACCAAATAGACAGTATGACTTGGGCTGTGTAGATGTAGAACATTGCGTTCATCATTCTGTAGAGCACCGCTTGCTTTGAATTCGAGTACGACAGCAGGAAAGTGATGAGAACAAAGACAAAAACCAGTGCCCGATCCCAAATCAATTCAACACCCCCTACAACAGCATACAAAACGACTCCGAAGACCACTGTAGAAAGCGCGGCAATAACGCTCATTAAGCGTGCAAATTGCACTCCTTTGCCGGTTATGCTCGATTTAGATAGTATTCCTTTCATTGTTAACTTACCTTCGCGGTAATTTCTGCAAACTAAGTACGTGAATTATCATGATTCGTTGGAGAAAACCCTATTCAAGCCCCCATTTTCAGATTTATCTGACATTGGTGTTTCTCATTTTTTCTTTGGGTGGATGGGGGCAAACCGATAGCATAAAAGTTTCTGAATCGCGCAGGTTGCGTGCCACTACATTGGGATCAGGGGTTCTTGCTGCAGGAACGTTGAGTGGGTTGTATTTTTTGTGGTATGCCGACTACCCTCAGTCGAGATTTCATTTTTTTCAGGATGGTAAGCAATGGTTGCAAATGGATAAGGCGGGCCACGCTATGACCACATTTGCAATAAGTGAAGGGTGTTTCCACTTGTTTCAGGGAACAGGATTATCGAAGTCGCGCGTTGTTGCTACCTCCGCTCTATTGGGTTTAGGCTATCAAACAGCGATCGAAGTGATGGATGGTTTTTCCGCTGAATGGGGATTTTCACCCGGAGACATGGCCGCCAATGCATTCGGCGCATCCTTGTTTACTGTTCAACAAATGGCTTGGGATGAGCAACGGATTCGCTTGAAATTCTCCTTCACACCATCCATTTATGCCGATTATAGGCCCGAACTTTTGGGATCTTCTCTGCGTGAACAGGTTTTTAAGGATTACAATGGACAAACATATTGGCTCACATGGAACCCTAATGAGTTCAACCTATGGTCAGCATGGCCGGCATGGCTTGACATTGCTATGGGGTATGGAGCGAATGGCATGACAGGTGGGAGTTTCAATGCTCCAGGCACACCTGAAACCTCAGCTTTCGAGAGAGAGCGGCAATATTATTTATCGTTAGACATTGATTTATATGCCCTTCCAGCCAAACGAACATGGTTTAAAGTCCTTCGTACCGCATTTGGATATATAAAGATTCCAGCTCCTGCTCTGGTTTATGGTTCGAAGAATGGTTGGGATGCTGCTTTTTTATCCTTTTAGATCGCCTCACTCGGCGGATGTTTGGTGAGATGCAAGTACACCGCCAAATGATCGCTGTAGCCACCTTTGTAGTTTTCACCCACATACGTTCTATTGGGTTTTACTTCCTTTCGATGTTTCCCTTTAAAGATGACATCGCCTTTAGTGTAGATATGCATTTCACCTTTTCTCACCTTCCAGGGGGCACGGCGCAGCATATTGCCAGACACCATGAGTTGATCGAACATAAACCAATCTCCGTCGTACTCTACCGTTCCTGCCTCATCTTTAACAGCAGGCCATGCCAGATTCACTAGGGCCGTGTCAGAGTCAGCTTGTTCGTGCGCTTTCAAAGCACTATGGATGCTTTTATCATGGGGTTCATCGTTGAAATCACCCATAACCACAATGAGCGGTTCGGCCTCTTCTTCAAGAATTTTGTTGATTGCTATGCGCAAGGCTGTTCCGGCAGCTATTCGCTTGAATTCGGTATCCGATTTTCCGGCTCTACGTGACGGCCAATGGTTCACAAAGACGTGCAAGGTCTCTCCATCGGGAAGTTCGCCGATGACGTGGAGGATATCTCTCGCATCGAAACTTGTATTAGTAAGTTCCTCAAAATTGATCATCTCATGATCGAGGTAGCGAAACAAGTTTGGTCTGAAAAGAAGCGCAACGTCGATTCCACGCACATCTCGGCTTTCTTCGTGAATAAACGCATAATCGCCCGTTTCAAGGGCAGGGTGTTGAATAAGGTCTTCCAACACCTGTGCATTCTCTATTTCGCTAAGACCTACAATAGCTGGAAGTTCTCCTGAATGAGCCATGCCAAAAAGCACATCTGCAATACGGTCGAGTTTATGGTTGTATTTGGTAACGTCCCAACGAAAATCGCCTACCGGGGTAAAGTCATCATCTGCTTTCCCCGGTTCATCGTTTGTATCGAAGAGGTTTTCGACATTGTAAAACGCGCATGTTACGTCCATTATCTTCGTTTTGAACCAATTCCAAGCGCACCGAGCAGTCCGCGGGTTAATTCCCTAAAGATGGTTCTACCTACTTGTCTAACCATCGTGTTTTTAGTAACTTGTTCTACAAGGCTTTTTTCCTTTGTAGTTCTTGTTCTTCCATTGGTGGCTTTCTCGGCTGCGTCGTTTTGCGCTTCAATTTCGCGGCGATGTTCATCCTCGTCGGCGGCCTCCATTTTCTTTTTCAGGATTTCATAAGCGCTTTCGCGATCGATATCTTCGTTGTATTTAGCTGTAAGAGAAGACTTTCTGACCAGCGCATTTATTTCTTCGCTCGTCAAGATGTCCATGCGCGATTTTGGCGCGTTGAGTAATGTTGCGGCGAGAGGAGTTGGAACCCCTTTTTCGTTCAATGCTGTAATGAGTGCCTCACCAATTCCCAGTGAAGTGAGTACCTCATCGGTTTTATAGTATTCAGAGATTGGGTAGTTTTCAGCTGTCTTTGAAATTGCCTTTCTATCTTTTGCCGTGAAGGCTCGCAAGGCGTGCTGCACCTTTAATCCGAGTTGTCCCAGGATTGCATCGGGCACATCGGTAGGGTCTTGGGTACAGAAATAAACGCCAACGGCTTTGGAGCGAATTAGTTTGATGATCGCTTCCAGTTGATCGAGCAAGGCTGAACTTGCCTCTTTGAATACCAAGTGCGCCTCATCAATGAAGATGCACAGTTTGGGTTTGTCAGCATCGCCCTCTTCGGGGAAGGTGGCGTAGACTTCGGCCAGTAGGCTGAGCATGAAAGTTGAGAACAACTTCGGTTTATCTTGAATATCGGTCAACCGGAGAATGGAGATCACTCCTTTTCCGTCTTCGGTTCGACAAAGGTCGGCCACATCGAACGAACGTTCACCGAAGAAGCGGTCAGCGCCTTGTTGTTCTATTTCAATAATTTTTCGAGCGATTGCGCCGATGGAAGTTGGGGAGACAAAGCCATATTCTTTTTCGATGATTTCTTTGCCGTCTTCCATGAGGTATTGCATCACCTGCTTTACGTCTTTTAGGTCGATAAGAGGAAGCCTGTGATCATCGCAGTACTTGAATATTACCGACATAACGCTTTGCTGCGTGTCATTGAGTTCCAAAATTTTTGAAAAGAGAACGGGGCCGAATTCGGAAACAGTAGCTCTCAGTTTCACTCCAGGCTCATTTGACAGCGAGAGAAGCTCCACGTTCATGGCTTCAGCCTTGTATTCAGTGCCTATTGATTTATGTCTGGCCAGGATGTGGTCATTCACTTCACCTGGTTGAGCTAAACCGCTGAGATCACCTTTTAAGTCCATGAGCAAACAAGGGATTCCTTTCAGCGACATTTGTTCAGCAAATACCTGTAAAGTTTTTGTTTTCCCTGTACCGGTAGCACCGGCGATGAGGCCGTGACGGTTCAACGTTTTGAGGGGAATCTTAACCTGAGCTCCTTCTACGGGTTCACCATTTAGTTTGGCGACTCCAATGATAAAGCTGTCTTTTTTATGGGTATAACCTGTGGTAATGTGGTTTTGAAAATTCTCTATCGTGCTCATGATGCAAATTTCTTGGTTCTAAAGGTGCAAAAAAAGGCCCAAGAAAGGGCCTTAATTCGTTGCGGGGAAACGATTACTTCGTTGCTGCCCACTTGCGGATTTCAGTTCTGAACCACTCGTCAGCTGCTTCCGTCCACTTGTAATTGTCTCGGATGTACGACATCGTATCTTTCTCGATATCTGTGTACGAATCACCGTCTTTCACAGCATCAAGCAATTGAGCAGCATCTTCTTTAGAGATACGACCATCGCCGCTGCCAGCGGTAAGTTTTTCAGCAAGTTCGATGAGTTCGCCATCGTACTTTTTGCCATCGATTGTTTTGTAATAGCTCATAGGTGTGATATATAAGTTAAACGAAAAAACTCTTTATTTTTCTACTGACATCGTTGCATTCAGTAGGTGATGTTTTGTTTCAAAAGGGCGAGTTCACCGTGAATCAAGGCAGCTTGTGTTTTGCCTAATTCAATGAATTTTTTCTTTTTTTCATCTGCCGAATCGCCGTTGAGATTTATTTCAGCTTTGCCGATGATGGCTTCATTGATACGAAGTTGCTTTTGAATTTCTATCAATTTGAAATCGGCGCGAATTTTATTGACCAAGAATCTTTCACTCTCCTGAAGAGCGAGAATTTGGTCGCTAGACATTTGTAAATAGTCTTGCAGTTTACGTTCGTCGTTATTGAGCATTTCAACCATTTTGGCCGTCAGGTTATTTCTTCTAACATCGGCCATTGCAGTAGCTTCTTGAATAACCTCATCGAGAGGTTTTGTAAGATCCGCAGATGGGTTTTCTTCTTTGTACCCGTTTGAAAGGTCAGTAGACGACGCAGCGGTTTGACTTTTTTTGCTGGGGTCAATTCGAAAAACTTGCTCTTTGTTTTCGATGTAGACGTTTCCAGCTTTATCCTTTTGTTGAGCCTTATCGCCTTCCTTTTGGGCTAAAATCGCCAGCGAAAGCGGGAGCAATAGAATGGCTATCCAAGTTTTCTTCATTTCAGCTCTTTCAAAGTGTTCGTCATTTCATTCAATGTAGAGTCTATTTTCGCAAGGGATTGCTGAATTTCTGCATCAATTTCTTGCGCCGACTTAACTACTTCAGTTTGCTCAACTTCTTGCACGTCAGCAGACATGTCTGCTGTCTTTTCATTGCACGCGAGCAAAATTGGGAGGAAAAGGAAAATCAAATATTTCATATGGCTATCTTCTTCGCCGTAAATATATTGAAAGATAGTAAAGAAGCGTCGTAAGGCTGCCTATTGCTGCTACCACATACGTTAATCCGGCCCACTTTAACGCATCTTTAGACGTATCGTACTCCTCTGGGGTCACAATTTTATCTTCTTTTAACCATTTTAAGGCGCGAGCTGAGGCATCGTATTCGACCGGCAACGTGATGACCGAAAACACCGTTGTGAGTGCGAACAGGATAATACCGATAAGCAGCAATCCCGGGAAAGACTGCACCATGACAATACCAGCGATAAGTACCCACATCACCACCTTAGAAGATATATTTACCAGAGGCACCATAGCAGATCTAAAACGAAGCCAAGGATAACCTGTTGCATGTTGCACAGCATGACCACATTCGTGGGCTGCAACGGCCGCTGCGGCAGCATTTCTTTGGTTAAACACCGATTGACTTAGGTTCACTGTTTTTTGAGCAGGGTTGTAATGATCAGAAAGCACACCCGGCACTGAAATCACCTTTACATCTCGAATTCCATGACGTTGCAACATTCGTTCAGCCACTTCTTTACCTGTTAAACCATTGGCAAGATAAGTAGTGGAATACTGTTGGAATTTCGCTTTCAAACGGTTGCTAACGAAGGCACCCAAAAGAGCAATTCCGATTCCGATTAGTTGGATTCCCCAATACGTGTTCATCGTTCAAATGTAGACCTGAAATGTAAAACTTCCGTTAGTTTTTAATTATGTTCAATGTTACAGATGATCCTGCGACACGAGCGAAGTAGCATCCGGAAGAAAGATGAGCTAGGCTCAGGGTTGTGAATTCTTGCGATATTACCATTTTCAGCACCTGCTGTCCATAGGCATTGAAAAGCACGAACTCCCCTCCTATCAGCTTTTCAGGCAAGTGCACGAAGAGGATGTCTGCCGCCGGATTCGGATAACATTCCATTTGCGCTGAAACCTCGTTGTTGAGTCCATTTTCCTCGCTCACCGAAAGAACAGCAGGTTGAGAAAAAGCGATACAATCATTGCGGCTTACCCTACATCGGAAAGAATTTTCATCTAGCGCCAACGAAGCGCTTAGGATATTTAGCACAGGAGAATCAACCCCTTGGAATGTTCCATTGTTTTGGAGGTTTGAGAAGCCACCACCTGAATTTCGTTGCCAGATATACTCGAGGTTATCGCCATCGCAAACAACCTCAAACACCGTATCAGATCCGGGTGCAACAGACATATCAATGGGTTGATCTATAAAAACGGGGTTAGCAGAAATATCAAGTTCAATTGAGACAGGGGCGGCAGATGCACAAGCGTTGGAAGGAATAGCCTGCAGACTACCTGACTCCGTGCCGGCTAACAATATAATTGCTTCAGTAGACTGACCGGCGGCTATTTGAGAGGTAGCTGGTGGAATCCACTCAATGGATGTTGTTGATTCAGAGGCGATCACCGAGAAGGGATAACTGTTATCGCTGCACAATACCGAGGGGCCATCCACCGCAGAGGTGAAGTACGGCCATTCGCATTCACCTAAGACATTGATGTACAAACCATTAGCAAAATCATTTGTTGACAGGGTGTATACATCATTTCCGGGGTTGGCATCAAAAGAATTGGCCATAAATCCTGAGAAAGCGAACGTATTAGAGGGGCCGACGGCCAAGTTGTGAGCATTCAGAATTCCGGGAGAGGAAAAATACTGAGACCAATTGTAGGTTCCATCGTTATTGAAGGCGCAAATAAAAGGACCGAGCCCTGAAGGAGTTATGGTATTCGTTCCGCTTCCCGGGTTCATATCGACCGGATTGATACCCTGCAGCGTACCAATAAAGTATAGACGGTTCGAATCGTATTTGAGGTCGAGAATCGTTTCCGCGTTGGGGCCACCGATGGAGCGGATCCAAGTAGGATCGCCCACGGGGTTCAATTTAATGA